>JBBRLC010000103.1:0-5623 GCA_038231595.1 Candidatus Nanopelagicales bacterium
CGCTGATCCACGCACTGCGTCGAACTCACGCCCGGGTGGTGATCGTCAGCAACGAAGTGGGATCTGGCATCGTCCCTTCGACAGCATCGGGTCGGGTATTTCGTGACCTATTGGGGCACCTCAACAGGGTGGTCTCAGCCCAATGTGAAAGCACTGTGCTGGTGGTTGCCGGTCACGCCATCCCACTCACCACGCACACGTCCACGCGACCGCCGCCAGTTGATCAGGAGCGCGCCAGGTGACCGAGTTGAATCTTGACGAACTCGTCGAACGGATCGGCCTCCCCGATGATGACGCTCAGGCCGCGGCGCGGTCTCGCCAGGCCATGCTGACCAAACCCGCTGGCTCTCTGGGACGTCTTGAGGAGCTGTCCATCTGGCTTTGCGGCGTTCAAGGGACGTGCCCTCCGAAAGCGTTCGAACAGGCGCGCGTGATCATTTTTGCCGGCGATCACGGCATCGCACGTACAGCATCAACGTCGGCGTACCCGCCGGAAGTCACGGCTCAGATGGTCTTGAACTTCCTCGCCGGCGGTGCTGGAGTCAACGTGCTGGCCCGATTGAACAATGCGTCAGTGCGCGTCGTTGACATGTCCGTCGACGCTGACTACGCCGAGCTTGGTGCCGAGGTGCCTTCTGCGGTTACCGCGCATCGAGTACGACGATCAAGCGGGTCAATTGATCGAGAAGATGCGCTGACGCTCGACGAAGCGGCACGCGCACTCGCCGCGGGCATCACGATCGCCAATGAGGAAATCGATGCCGGAGCCGACCTGCTGATTCCTGGTGACATGGGGATCGGGAACACAACCGTCGCGGCCACCATCATCGGCCTACTCGCCGACAAAGACCCCGCAACGGTCGTCGGTCGCGGAACAGGAATCGACGACGTGACGTGGATGCGCAAGACAGCCGCTGTGCGCGACGCGATGCGGCGCGGGCGCCCGCACACAGGCGATCCCGTCGCACTGCTCTCAGCGGTCGGAGGCGCCGATCTGGCTGCTATGACGGGCTTCCTGCTGTGTGCGGCGTCACGGCGTACGCCGGTCATCCTCGACGGGGTCATGTCATCGGCGGCCGCGCTCATCGCGCATCGCGTCGCGTTTCGGGCCCAGCACTGGTGGATCGCCGGACATCGTTCAACCGAGCCCGCGCAACGTGCCGCCCTCGAGCGGATCAATCTCGAACCCGTCGTCGACTTCGGCCTGCGTCTCGGTGAAGGTACCGGTGCGCTGATCGCGCTGCCCATACTCAAAGCCGCATCTGCGACGCTGCGCGAGATGGCGACGTTCGGCGAGGCAGGGGTGAGTGATCGCGATGGATGAGCCGCATACGCGGTCGATCGATCCGCGAATCCCGCACCGATGACCGACTCGCTTCGACTTGCGATCGGGACGTTGACCCGAATCCCGATTGCCCCACCGACTCGGGTTGATCGACGCGTCGCGCGTAACGCAATGCTGTTGGCCCCGCTCATCGGGCTCATCCTCGGAGGGCTGGCGGCTGCGTTGATCTTCGGCGTACGCCAAATCGCCGGACCCGAATTCCTCGAAGGCGCATCGAGCACCTTGGTACGGCGCGCGACCATCGTGGACCTGCTCGCAGCCACGCTGGCGATCGGCGGGCTCGCCTGGGTCACGCGAGCACTACATCTTGATGGCCTCGCCGACACTGCCGATGGATTCGGCGTAGGCGCCGATCGCGAGACGCGACTCGCGGCGATGAAGGATCCACACATCGGAGCATTCGGAACCATCGCAGTCTTCTTCTGTGTGCTGATTCAGATCATTGCCCTCGCGGCGTCGATCCGGGTCGGACACGGATCTCTGGCCATCATCGTCGCCGTCGCGACTGGCCGGTTGGCGCTGACGTGGTCGTGTGCGCGAGGCGTCCCGGCCGCACGTACCTACGGACTCGGTGCGAGCGTTGCCGGCACGGTCCCCCGATTTGGCGCCGCGGTCGCAAGCATCGTCCTGATAGGGATCGCGATCGCGTACGGCTTGCTTGATGACGACGCAACCCGTCGACTCGCCCTCGTCGCCGGCTGCGCGGTTCTGCTCGGCTTGGGCGGCGTCTGGTTGTTGCGGCGCTCGGCCATTCGCGCTTTTGGCGGGATTACCGGCGACACCTTGGGCGCTGGCGTCGAAGTTGCCACCGCAATCGTGCTTGTCGTCCTTATCGTGGCCTGAGACCAGTCAATCGAGGTCATCGGCAGATGACACCCGAGCGACATCCGGTCTGACACTGACCGCGGAGGAAGCCATGTTGTCCGATCTCTTTCACTCGCTCGGCGATCTTGGCGTGACTCCCGCCGAAAAGATCATTCGCACCATCGCGGTGTACATCGCTATCGCCCTGCTGCTTCGCCTTGTCGGCAAGCGAGATCTCGGCCAGTTCAACTCCTTCGATCTGGTGGTCATCTTCTTGCTCAGCAACGTCGTACAAAACGCCATTATCGGCCCCGATAATTCGCTCCTCGGTGGCCTGATCGGCGCGACGGTGCTCGTCGGTCTCAACCAAATCGTCGGACGTGCATCCGCTCGTTCACAGACCGTTGAGCGCATCGTGGTCGGATCGCCGACCGAAGTCGTACGCGACGGTGAGCTCCTCACACCGGCGCTGCACAAACTTGCGCTTACGCCGGAGCAACTCGGCTCAGCCATGCGGCATCAAGGGGTGAGTCACGTCAAAGACGTTCACGTTGCCGAGCTTCAACCAAGTGGAGCACTCGACGTCAAACTCGTCGAAAATGCCGAGGCGGCATCGCGGGCCGACATCAATGAACTCCTGGACGAAATCCGATCTTTGCGTGCCTTAGTCGAAGCCCGTTAACGAGGTGATGCGGTCACGAATGGTGGTTTGACGACGGTGACCGCCAATGGACGGCCGCGTACGTCGAGTACGAGTTGATCGTCTTCGCTGACTGCTGGATCGAGGAGCGCCAACGCGATCCCCTGCTTCAGTGTGGGGGAAAAAGTTCCACTGGTTGTTTCGCCGACCTGGTCGCCGTCCATGGCAGTCATCACCGGCATATGGGGTCGCGGAATTCCACGTTCGGTCGCGAGCAAACCGCGTAGCACTCGGGTCGGGCCCATCGCACGGGATGCGACCAAGGCATCGCGACCCCGAAATTCGGGTTTGTCCCATCCGACCGCCCAGCCGAGGCGGGCCTCGACCGGCGTTATTGATTCCGACAGGTCCTGTCCGTGCAAGTGGTAGCCCATTTCGGTACGCAACGTGTCGCGGGCACCGAGACCGACGGGGCTGATGCCGTACTCCGTTCCAATTTCTAGCAGTGCGTCCCAAACGATGCCGGCGTCTTGTGCGGCGACGATGAGTTCGTAGCCGCGCTCGCCGGTGTAGCCGGTACGACACACGATCATTGGATCGTCGGAGAACTGCGACGCCACGTCGGCGAAAGCCATGTAGTCGTGGTCGGTCGGCAAACCCAACGCCGTGAGGACATCTGCGGAACGTGGCCCTTGTACGGCGATGATCGCGAGGTCGTCGTGATGGTTGGTCACATCGATGCCGCTGGGTGCGGACGTTCTCAGGGCGACGAAGACGTTCGCCGCATTCGCCGCGTTGGGGACGATGAAGACATCGTCGTCGGCGCGTCGATAGACGATGAGATCATCGACCACTCCACCGGTGTCGTTGCACAACATGGAGTACTGAGCGGCGTTGGACGTGATGCGATTGAGGTCGTTGGCCAAGAGGGCATTGCAGAACTCGACAGCACCCGCACCGCGGATTCTCAACTTGCCCATGTGTGAGACATCGAAGATGCCAACTCGTTCACGTACGGCGGTGTGCTCCGCCACCACTCCACCAGCGCGAAGCGGCCCCCCGCTTCCGCTGGCTGGCGATGGCGGTGCCGCGTACTCGATGGGCATGTCCCACCCACCGAAGTCCGCCAACTTTGCCCCCAACGCCACATGGCGTTCGTACAACGGAGTACGTCGAAGGGGTGCCGTGTCGGCGTCATCGAGGGTCACGGACGCGACGCTACTAGGGTCATCTCATTGTGGCCTTATGTTCGAGAACCAAGGGGACAGATACGTGACCGACCAGCAGCCGAAAATCTCACTGAGTTCCGCAAGCGCCGACGACCTCAAGGTGGACGCCCTCGTTATCGGTCTCGCGCCGCGCAAGGGCCGTCGAAAGGGCGTGGACGTCGTACTCGGTGACCTCACTGTTCGCGCGGCCGGGTTGCGCAAACTCGATGAGGCGCTCGCAGCCGTCGGTGCGACAGGTCGTCGCGGTGAAATTACGAAACTGCCCGGCGCAGGCATCGCCGCGGCACCGCTGATCGTTGCGTTGGGACTCGGCTCCCCGGACGAGAACATCGACGATGACGACGCCGGGCTCGAAATGCTGCGTGAAGCTGCCGGCACCGCGACGCGAGTTCTCGCAGGTACGAAGCGCGTGGGCATTGCTATTGCACCCGCCGACCGCGTCGAAGCCCTTGCGCTGGGCTCGCTTCTGGGGGCGTACGCGTTCCGCAAGTTCCGCTCAGCCAAAGACGTCGAGTCGATGCCAGATCCCATCGCCGCGATCAGCGTCGTGGTCGCCGATGCCCGCGATCAATCCATCCGCAAGGCGGTGGCGCGCGCGAAAATCCTGGCAGGCGCCATACGCCTGACCCGAGACCTCATCAACACGCCCCCGGGCCACTTGCCACCAGCCAAGCTCGCGGCCGCAGCGGTCGACGCGGCCAAGGGGCTGCCAATCGAAGTCACAGTCCTTGATGAGAAGGCGCTGGCGAAGGGCCACTACGGCGGCATCCTGGGTGTGGGTCAAGGTTCGGCTAATCCACCGCGGTTAGCTCGGATGGCGTATCGCCACCCGAAAGCCAAGGCGCACCTGGCCCTGGTCGGCAAAGGGGTCACGTTCGACACCGGCGGCATTTCGATCAAGCCGGCGGCGAACATGCACGAGATGAAGTCAGACATGAGCGGGGCGGCCGCCGTCATCGCCGCCGTACACGCTATTGCTGCGCTGAAGCTTCCCGTCAACGTCACCGGCTGGATCCCCACCGCCGAGAACATGCCCGGCGGCAAGGCGCAGCGGCCCGGCGATGTCATCACCATCTACGGCGGGCGCACCGTTGAGGTGCTCAATACTGATGCCGAGGGTCGGCTCATTCTGGCCGATGCGCTTGTCCGCGCGGCCGAGGAGAAGCCCGATGTGCTCATCGATGTCGCGACGTTGACCGGTGCCGCGGTCATCGCGATGGGTCAACGCACGTCGGCGATCATGAGCAACGACGCCGACCTGCGTACTCGCATCTTCGACGCGTCGGCGACAGCGGGCGAAGCGATGTGGCCGATGCCGTTGCCCGCTCATTTGCGCAAGGCGTTTGATTCGCCAACCGCCGACATAGCGAACATCGGTGGACGGTACGGCGGGATGATGGCGGCCGGGCTGTTCCTCAAGGAATTCGTCGACGACGAGCAAAAGTGGGCGCATATCGATATCGCCGGGCCGGCGTACAACGATGGCGAAGCGTGGGGATACACCCCTAAGGGTGGTACCGGCACCGCCGTACGCACCTTTGTGCAACTCGCACAGGAAATGTCCGGACGCTAAGTCGCCGGCGGGGTTGCGTAACCCGCTCCCGA
>JBBRLC010000104.1:0-5577 GCA_038231595.1 Candidatus Nanopelagicales bacterium
ACCTCGTCGATCTCATCAAGGATCGAATCCACGTCCTCGTCGAGGGCTTCCTTGCGCTCGGCCAAGTCAGTCGCGGTCTCGTCGTGGACCTCGTCGTGGACCTCGTCGGATGTGCTCTTGGAACGATGTTGCTGATCGCCGGTGTCACGGGTAGCCATGGGAAAGGCCGCCTTCCTCAGAAGCGTTAGTGAGTAACAGCGTGACCCTAGTCGCGCCGCGCCAGATTGGGCCGTACGAGTGAGGTCACCCGGTCGGCGAGTCGAGTCAGCCAACCGGTCTGCCGAAGGACCTCCAGGGGTGCGGTGCGCGCGTTTTTGCGGCAATTTTCGCGCATGACATTTTCGCGCCCTGGAGATGGAGGCCCACGGAATGACTCGCTCAGCCATTCGGCGCCGCGATCGAGCCATCCGCATCGTGCGCGGTGTCACCGCTGGCGTGGCTGGCGTGGCCCTGGTCGCGACCGCGGCGATAGCGAATTCGCTTGCGTCCGCAGCAGCCGCCGTCACCTCGATCGACACGGCCAAATCAACTTCTCCTGGCGCCGCGCCGGTGAAGTTGGCAACCGCCACAGGTCCTACCGTCCCCGCCCTTCGCCCGCCCACCACTCCCCCGGCCGGTAGGAGCAGTGCGGCTGTCAGACCCTCGGCTACCGGAGCCACCGCAGACACCACGTCGTTGCCGCAGGTGGGTCAGTCACCCGCTTCCAGGCCGGGTTCGTCGCATGCTCCGACGCCGCGTGCGACTGCATCTGCCACGCCACCTGCCACGCCACTTCAGACCGTTAGCCACACACCCTCCCCGCAGACCTCACCAGCACCCCCACCACCGACCCCGACGCCAACATCCCCGTCGAAGCCGTGACCCCTCGTGTCGTCACCACGAGTCGAAACCGCTCGCATTCATGACACCTGGGATGTCTGGGCGTGTCGTGCGGACCTGAGCGTCGCCGATCCGCAGAGCTTGCTCGCGGCACGAGTAATCGCTGATGCACTCTTGGCGGACATCACTGCCGCGGCAAGTAGATTCGAACCCGACAGCGAGCTTTCTCTACTCAACCGAGCTGAGGGCAACTGGCGCCCGGTCAGCGACCTGCTGCTGGACATGATCACCGTTGCCTTGCGTGCAGCCGCTCACAGCGAGGGACTTGTCGACCCCACGATCGGACATCTCGTGAGTCCACTCACCAGATGTCCGCCGATCAGCACCGGGCTGACTCGAGTGGTACGAAGTGATTGGCGCAGTGTTGACGTCGATCCGGTGCTCGGGCGGGTTCGGCTCCCCCTCGGTGTCCAACTTGATCTCGGGGCAACGGGCAAGGCGTACGCCGCGGACCTCATCGCCGAAAGCATCCACCTCGCCCTCGACACTGCGGCGTTGGTGGGCCTGGGCGGCGACCTCGCCACTGCGGGTGACGCGCCGGACAGATTGGGTTGGCCCGTCGTCGTACTCGAGCGGGCCGATGACCTCACCGGTGAGGCCATCAACATCATCGACGGAGGCGTGGCGACATCCTCGACGTGTGCACGCTCGCAACCCGGCATGGAACTGGTCCACATCGTCGATCCTCGGACGGCGCGTCCGACCGTACATCACTGGCGCACGGTGACCGTGGCTGCCGCCACCTGCGTCGAGGCGAACACTGCAACGACCGCGGCCATCATTCGCGGCGAAAGTGCGATCACGTGGCTGCGTGACCTTCAGTTGCCGGCTCGGCTCGTCGATCGACGGGGATACGTTGTCCGCCTCAATGGTTGGCCGATATGACGTCGTCAACAAGCACGGCGCTCGCAGCGTCTGACGCGCAAGGGATCTGGTTTCTCAACCGAGCCACCGGCCTAGTACTACTTGCACTGTTCACGCTGTCACTGGTGTTGGGGGTGCTCGCGAGTTCGCGCCGCCTTCCGTCGTGGTGGCCGATATTTCTCGGCAACGAACTACACCGAAAGATCTCCGTCCTATCGCTGAGCTTTCTCGTGGTACACATCTTCACCGCCGTCGCCGATTCCTTTGTTGACATCGATGTAGTGGACGTGTTTGTACCCTTTCTCACGCCCTACCGGCCCTTCTGGATGGCCCTGGGAACACTCGCCACGGATCTCTTGATCGCCGTACTCGTCAGCACCGCGCTCCGTAGTCGGATGTCAGAGCACGCGTGGCGCTTTGTGCACGCCTTGAGTTACCTGATGTGGCCGTTAGCTCTGATGCACGGCCTTGGCGTCGGTACGGACACTCGTTCGCCGGTGGTGCTGGCACTCAACGCTATCTGCGTCGGCCTCGTCGTTGCCGCCGTTGTGTGGCGATTGATGACTGCGGATGCGCTTGGTCCGGGTCTTCGAGTCGTGGGCATCACGACGACAGTCGTTGTGTCAGCGGGGGTAGCAATCTGGTTGACGGTCGGACCGCTCGCATCTGGCTGGTCGGACAAAGCCGGGACGCCACCACCACCCAAAGCCCAGGGGTCGAAGTGACCTCCCACACAACGACATTAGGTCTTTCGCCCCAACCTGTCGCCGACGCTGCCCCGATGGACGGCTCAAGCCGGCACGACCGCGCTGGCATGAGACCACGGCTGCTTGCCGGTCTCGGTGACGGCCAACGCGTGACCCGCCTCGATTTGAGTTGGCATTTGGCGATTCACGGTCCGCTTCCCCTCGCCGTACGCAAGTGCGGACACGGCAGCATGGTTGCGAGACTCGAAGCGTCCGCACTCCGAGGGCGCGGCGGCGCAGGCTTTCCTCTCGCACACAAATTGGCCGCCGTACAACAGGGCCGTCGTCGTCCGATCGTGGTGGTCAATGCGTGTGAGGGCGAGCCGCTCAGCTCGAAGGACGCAACATTGTTAGCGCGGTGCCCACATCTGGTTCTTGACGGCGCGCAAGCACTCGGAACAGATTCGCACGCGACCGAGATCATCGTTTGCATACATCCTGATCACCTGGCCGTAGAGCAATCGATTCAAGCTGCGATCGACGAGCGCGTCGATCGGGACCAGATTCCTACCCGACTGGTCACGATTCCGGCGGGATACGTCGCGGGGCAAGCGAGCTCGCTCGTTCATTTCATCAACGGCGGACCAGCGACGCCAACGACAACGCCTCCTCACCTATCGCAGATTGGGATTGGTGGACGTCCCACGTTGGTCTGCAATGCAGAGACCTTTGCGCACGTTGCACTGATAGCGCGCCATGGGCCCACCTGGTTTCGATCGGTGGGAACTGAAGAGCAACCGGGGAGCACTCTGGTCACACTCTCCGGAGCGGTGACAACGCCTGGGGTCATTGAAGTTCCGTACGGCGCGCCACTGCCGTGGATGTTCAAAGCCTCGGCACCAGTTCGCGCAGTGCTCACTGGTGGGTACGCCGGAACGTGGCTCTCTCCTCAGACAGCAACATCGCTGGCTTGGTCAGACTCGTCGGCGCGTTCGCTGGGTGCGTCGTTGGGTGCGGGAATCGTGTCGGTGTTGCCCGAAGGGAGTTGCGGGCTGCACGAGACGATGCACATCGTTACGTGGATGGCGTCGCAGAGTGCACGACAATGTGGACCCTGTCTGAATGGTCTCCCGGCGATCGCCTCTGGTTTGACCGACCTTGTCGAATACCGGGCCAACAGGATGACGATGGATTCTTTGATGCGATGGTGCGGAATGGCCGAACGTCGTGGTGCCTGTGCCCATCCCGATGGTGTAGTGATGACCGTGCGATCGGCGCTTGAGACATTCGCGACCGATGTTGAGGCTCATCTGGTCAATACCTGCGAGGTCGCGTCATGACCCAGATGGAGTTGCGGGTTGATTGGATCCGATGTTCCGGTCACGGCTTGTGTGCCGAGATTGCGCCAGAACTAGTGACACTTGATGACTGGGGCTATCCGGTTGTGGCGAACCCAGTTCCCCTAGGACTCGAATCGATCGCCGAACGAGCCCGAACCGCCTGTCCCGCAATGGCGTTGAAGCTCGCGTCGCACGCGCACCTCAAGCCGACGTGATCGCCTCGACAAGTTGGCTGGCTTCCTTGCATGAATCCAGAAGCG
The DNA here is from genome assembly GCA_038231595.1 of Candidatus Nanopelagicales bacterium. Classification (GTDB taxonomy): domain Bacteria; phylum Actinomycetota; class Actinomycetes; order S36-B12; family JBBRLC01; genus JBBRLC01. Next base: position 4,030 of record JBBRLC010000104.1, read on the forward strand.
ACTCCACATGAGCCCTCGTGCCACGCAGCGGTTCAAGTGTCGGAATACGCACAAGCGCTTCATGCCCCGGCAAGTCGAAGATGACTGAATCCCACGAAGCGGCCGCGACACTGCGCGGGTAGCGACGCAGGCATTCGCCGCGGAAGTAGGCGCGAGTGTCCTCGGGTGCGTGCGTCATCGCCCGCTCGACCTCGGCATCGGTAGTGAGCCTGAGCAAACTCCCACGAGCTTGGAGTTTTTGGGCGATCCCCTTTTCGGGACGTACATCGGAATACTGCAAATCGACCAGGTGCAGCCGCGGTGCCGCCCAGTCGAGGGCGTCCCGAGTCCGATAACCCTCCAACAAACTCAGCTTCGCGACCCAATCTAGTTCGCGGCTCAAGGACATGGGTTCGGTCTCAAGCCGGTCTAGCACGCTCTCCCAACGATCGAGTACGTCGGCGGTCATGGGATCGATGTCGTTGCCGTACCTGTCTTCGACGTACTTGCGCGCCTGCGCGAAGTACTCCATCTGCATCTGCACAGCGGTGAGTGTTCGCCCGCTGAGCAGAGTGATGAGGTGCTTCAGCGTTGGATCGTGCGACACCTTGTGCATCTCGTCGACAGGCTTCGTCATCACCAGGTCAAGATCGATGGCGTTGTCTTCGATCATTGATAGGACGAGGGCGGTGGTACCGAGCTTCAGGTAGGTGGAAATCTCGGAAAGATTCGCATCACCAACGATGACGTGGAGTCGGCGATAACGCTCGGGGTCAGCGTGCGGTTCGTCACGAGTATTGATGATGGGACGCTTCAGCGTCGTTTCCAGACCGACTTCAACTTCGAAGAAATCAGCTCGCTGGGTGATTTGGAAACCATGCGTACGTCCGTCTTGACCGATACCGACACGTCCTGCTCCGGTCATCACCTGACGCGATACGAAGAACGGAATTAAGTGCGTCACGATGTCGCGGAATGGCGTTTCGCGTTTCATCAGATAGTTCTCGTGCGTGCCGTATGACGCGCCCTTGTTGTCAGTGTTGTTCTTGTAAAGATTGATCGGTTGGGCACCCGGCGCTGCCGATGCGAGTCGACCGGCGATCGCCATGATGTGTTCGCCGGCTTTGTCGTAGAGCACCGCGTCACGTGGGTTGGTCACCTCAGGGCTGGAGTATTCCGGGTGCGCGTGATCGACGTAGAGCCGCGCTCCGTTGGTGAGCACCAGATTCGCCAATCCGAGATCTTCGTCGGTGAGTTGACTCGGATCGGCCTCAGCGCGGGTGAGATCGAATCCGCGTGCATCGCGAAGCGGTGTCTCTTCGTCGTAGTCCCAACGCAATGACCTCGCTCGGTCCCCTAGCGCCACCGAGGCATACGCATTCACGACCTGCGAACTCGCCAGCATCGCATTGACGTGGGGGTGGTTGGGCACGGATATTCCGTACTCAGTTTCGATCCCCATCACCCGATGAACGGTCATGTCACGAGAGTACGGCCCCAGAACCGCGTGGGACGGGTAGTGGGTCGTGTAGGTGGGTGCCGTCGGGTTTGGTGAACCACATGTGGTCG
>JBBRLC010000105.1:0-5569 GCA_038231595.1 Candidatus Nanopelagicales bacterium
CACCTCAGCCAGCGCTGGCATCCCCACACCCACACCCACACCCACACCCACACCCACACCCACACCCACACCGGAGTTGATCATGGAGTTTTGCACGGCATTTCACGGAATAGCCTGCATAAGTCCATGATCAACTCCGGAGGAGCTAGGAGAAGCTAGGGGAGCTAGGGGCGTTTGGGGAAGCGGGCGAAGTCGGGTTTTCGCTTTTCGATGTACGCGTCACGACCCTCTTGCGCTTCCTCGGACATGTAGAAGAGCAGCGTTGCGTCTCCGGCGAGTTGTTGGATGCCGGCGAGTCCGTCATCTGCGGCGTTGAGCGACGCCTTGAGCATGCGCAATGCCATCGGCGACATCGACAGCATCTCGCGACACCACTGCACGGTTTCGCGTTCGAGATCTTCCAGGCGCGCGACGGAGTTGACTAGGCCCCAGTCGTACGCCGTGAGCGCGTCGTACTGGCGACACGTATACCAAATTTCGCGCGCCCGCTTCTGGCCGATTTGGCGTGCCAACAGCCCAGTCCCATAGCCACCGTCGAAGGACCCGACCATCGGCCCGGTCTGCCCGAAGCGTGCGTTGTCGGCGGCGATGGTCAGATCGCAACACACGTGCAGCACATGGCCGCCGCCGATTGCGTAGCCGGCGACCATCGCAACGATCGGCTTCGGCGTACGCCGCATCTGAATCTGCAGATCAAGAACGTTGAGCCGACCAATGCCCTTGGCCGCGACCTCGTCGTCACCGATGTACCCGTCGTTGCCGCGGATGCGTTGGTCGCCACCGGAACAGAAAGCCCAATCGCCCTGCCCGGTCAGGATGATCACCCCGATTTCGTCGTCGTCGCGGGCAATGTTGAACGCGTGCTGCAACTCAAACAACGTCTGTGGCCGAAACGCGTTGCGCACTTCAGGCCGGTCGATGGTGATCTTGGCCATTCCTTCGGCGACCTCGTAGCTAATGTCCCGATAGTCGCCGCTGCGTTCCCACGCCGCTGCAGGCGCGATCGACGAGTGAGCCGGATTCGTCGCGGCGGGGCTGTCGGCAGCCACCACGTCGGGGAGGGGACGTCGGGTCAGGGAGTACGCCGTGGTGAATTCGTCAGTTGCCGGGCCAAGACTCATGTTGGCAAAACTCCTACGGAGAGAGGGCGGTGAGCGATCTTCTTGCCGCCGACGCCTACCACTTTTTCGGTAGTTGAAGTTGGTCGCAAGCGGCGGTGATCCGGTGCGCGCCTAGGCTAGTCGCGATGACCATCCGCGCCTTGACCCACCTGCCCATCCCCGGCGGTTCCGCTGGCATTGACGCGTTGCTTCCTGCCCTGCGGTTGGCGCTCGCTGGCGACGGACCCGCATTGGCGTTGACGCCGGATGGCGGCACGGCGTCGGCCTACTCCCAACGCCTCATCGCCGCGCTGGCTCCCGACGAGCCACTCGAATCCGACGACATCGCGTTGGTGATCGGGACATCGGGGTCGACAGGTACGCCGCGCGGCGTCCTGTTGAGTGATCGCGTGCTGCTGGAAGCGGCCGATCGATCGCTCGCCACCTTGGGCGGACCCGGACATTGGGTCGCGACCATGCCCCTTCATCACATCGGTGGCGTGATGTCGGTCGTACGCGCACTGCGAGCCGGGCTTGAGTTAACGGCTGATCCATCCCTTGGCGGCGTGACCCGCTTTGAACCTGCTGCATTTGTTGCGACAACGCAGGCCGCCTTTTCGCGTGCGCACGCCGACGGTGTGGGCCTCTATACCTCATTGGTACCAACGCAACTCGCACGACTGGCGGTAGAGCCGGCGGGAATACGCGCGCTCACGGCGTACGACGCAGTGGTGCAAGGAGCCGCAGCGTGTCCGCCTGCTCTGCTGGCGCTGTTGCGCGAGTCCGGGGTCAACCTCGTCGTGTCGTTCGGGATGACCGAGACGACCGGTGGATGCGTCTATGACGGCGTCGCGTTCGATGGGACGACCGTGTCGTTGGTTGACGTCGCCGATGATGTCGGATGCATCGTGCTTGGTGGATCCCTTGTGGCACAAGGATATCGGTGCTTGCCCGAACTCACCGCCGAGTTGTTTGGTGCCGACGGATTCCGTACGTCGGACTTGGGACGGATCGGTCCCGGCGGCGTACTTGAAGTCGTCGGACGCATCGACGACGTCGTCCACATCGGCGGGGTCAACGTCAGCGTGTTGGCTGTCCAGGATGCAATTCGCACACTGGCTGGCGTCGTCGATGTCGCCGTCGTGCCGCTCGCCGACGCCGAGTGGGGGGCACGCTTGATTGCGTGCGTCGCGGTCGGGACGTCGAGGCCGATTGGCCTGGCCGACGAAGCCCGGCTGCATGTCGCGGACTCACTCGGTCGTCGTGCAGTCCCCGAAGTTCGCTTGCTTGACGAGTTGCCGATGTTGATCTCGGGCAAGGTTGATCGGGCTGCGCTGCGTGACTTCGTCACGTCGATGGACGAACTCTGATGTCTTTTCGACGTCGCTGATGGCGACACGTTCGCAATGGATCGCGGGTGCGAGGCCGCGCACCTTGCCTGCGGCGATCGCTCCGGTCGTGGCTGGAGTTGGGATTGCCTACGACCACGGCGCACGCGGTTGGGGCGTCGTTGGGGGGCGGGGTTTGCTCGCGCTCATAGTCGCGCTGGCCCTCCAAGTCGGCGTGAACTATTCCAACGACTACAGCGACGGCGTACGCGGAACAGATGACAACCGAGTGGGGCCGGTTCGTCTTGTGGGACAAGGACTTGCGGCTGCAGCGGCAGTCAAGCGATCCGCTTGGATCTCCTTCTTGGTAGCGGCGGCCGCCGGGTTGGGGTTGGTCGTGATCACCGGGTCGTGGTGGCTCGTGATCGTCGGCGCGGCGGCGATCCTCTCGGCGTGGTTCTACACCGGCGGGCCACGTCCGTACGGATATGCGGGACTCGGCGAGGTCTTCGTCTTCGTGTTCTTTGGTGTCGTTGCTGTCTGCGGAACTGAGTACGTCGTACTTGGCGCGGTCACATCAGACGCGGTTGCGGTAAGTGTCGGGGTTGGTGCGTTGTCGTGCGCGATCTTGGTGGCGAACAACTTGCGCGACATCCCCACCGATGTCATTGCCGGCAAGCGGACCCTGGCTGTGCGGCTTGGAGATCGGCGTACGCGCATCTTGTATCTCGCCTTGGCACTGATGGCGGCCGCGATGACTGTGTTTGTCGCGCTAGTCGGACTCATCGCAAAGCCCAATCCGTGGGCTGGCGGGGCGGGGATCGCTGTGTTGGCGTTGCTTCTCGCGATTGTGCCGATCCGCGTCGTCATGGGCGGTGCGATCGGGCGGGACCTCGTTGCCGTCTTGGTGGGCACCGGGCGGGTGTTGCTGGTGTACGGCGTACTCGCCGGGCTGGGCGCGGCGTTTCTCTAGTCGCGGGACCCCTCGGGGCGATCCTTCGACGGGTCGGGGCGATCCTTCGACGGGTCGGGGCGATCCTTCGACGGGTCGGGGCGATCCTTCGACGGGTCGGGGCGATCCGCGGAGTCATCGGCATCGCTGGCCGAATCGAACGTCGCATCGGATGCCGCATCCTCCTTGCGCTTACCCGATTCGATTCGATCGTTGATGCGAGACGTGAACTTCTTGACCATCGGCGCGATGCCGTCACGTTGGCGATCAAGGACGACGAGCGAGATCAACCCCGAGATGACGATGGCGAGCGCGACCAAAAGATAAAAGCGCGCGCCCAGGAGGTAGAGAACGACGAGGGCGGCGGCGAAGACAAGGAACCGGTAGATCGTGTACTTGAGGAGCGCTCGTCCCGGACTATCGCCGGAGGATTCGGAGACGGAGGACTCGATAGCGGCGGTTTCGCTCACGGGTTCGTGGTCCTCGGTCACCTTGGAAGCGTACGTCGGGTCATGATTCGGAAGCAGTGGGCAGGTCCTGTGGACGACCTTCCCACCGCGTCGAGAGGACCACCGTGGTGCGGGTGCGCGCTATTCCTCGTACTCGCCGCAACCGAGCGAGGGTGTGTTCGAGCGCGGCAACATCGGGCACGCGCACCTTGACGATGAAGGACTCGTCGCCGGCGACCGCCCAGCAATCCTCTACTTCATCGATCTCGCGCAGTCGCCGCGCGACGTCCTCTTGATCCGCCGCGTCGCTCTGGACGATCTCGACGAGAGCTGCGGTGTTGAGGCCGACGGCTTCGGGCGCAACGAGGGCTCGGTAGCCGGTGATGATGCCGCGCTCCTCGAGCCGACGTACTCGGTCCTGGACGCTCGGAGCGGTGAGGCCGACCACGCGTGCGAGTTCGGCGTACGAGGCGCGTCCGTCACCCCGAAGTCGATCGAGGAGGGCTCGATCGGTGGGGTCGAGATCTGGCCCCGGGTTCGTCGGGGTCGCGGTTCGGCGGCTAGCTCGGGCCATCTGGGCCTCCGTTCACGGCAGGGTCGGTGGGGTACGTGGGGTCAGTGGGTAAATCGGGTAAATCGGCACGTGGGTAAGTGGGGCAAATCACCCGAAATCGAGTGGCGTTCGACCCAGGAATTATCGTAGTATCGCAGGTGTTAGAAGAATATGGCCTTCCAATCGAAGGCGATGAATCACCTAGATGCAAGTGAAAGAAGGAATTACCGTGATTACCCTCGAGATCGCTCGGACCATGGTTCGCAGCCTTGAGCAGGATTGGGCCAAGGCCAACGGCCGCCGCTCAACCAAGTAACCCGCCTCACCGAGGCAAACCCACTCGACCGCAGACAGCGGTCACCCCTCCCCCACCGCGTCTTCCCGGCATGAACGTGAAGTTTGTTCAATAGGTTTGAGCAGGTGCCACATTCATCCGGGAACCGCGGGCGGGAACCGCGGGCGGGAACCGTGGGCGGGAACCGCGGGCGGGGAACCGCGGGGGGGAACCGCGGGCGGAATAGGGGTCAGCGACCGGCGTACGAGTGCAGGCCGGTGAACCAGATGTTGACTCCGAAGTAGTTAAACAGGAAACACCCGAACCCGACCAGCGCGATGATCGCCGCCCGGCGACCGCTCCAGCCCGCCGTCGCCCTCGCGTGGAGGTATCCCGCGAAGACCACCCAGGTGATGAAAGCCCAGGTCTCCTTTGGGTCCCAGCCCCAGTAGCGCCCCCAGGCGTTCTCCGCCCAGATGGCCCCGGCGACGACCGCGAAAGTCCACAGCGGGAAGACGAAGACGAACGTCCGGTACGCCAACGTGTCCAGGCGAGCGGCACTGGGTACGCGTTGCGCGACCCCACCCCAACGGCCTGGCTCAACGCCTGCCGCTTCTCGATCTTCAACCCGCGACTTGATCAGGTACAGCGTCGTGAACGCCGCGCCCACCGTGAAAGCTCCACCGGAAATCACCGCCGCGGAGACGTGGATGAGCAGCCAGTACGACTTCAGCGCCGGGACGAGTTGCGCGGTGTCGGTGTAAAGCACGGTCACCGCAAGCCCGAGAGTGAGTAGCACCGGCGCGACGATGAAGAGCCCCAACCACCGCACGTCGGTACGCACCGACATCGATAGGAAGACAACACTGACGGCGAGGGCTGCAGTAATCGAAAACTCGTACATGTTGCCCCA
>JBBRLC010000106.1:0-5545 GCA_038231595.1 Candidatus Nanopelagicales bacterium
AGCCACCAGGTCCATCCGTCGACGATCCCAGCCAACGCATGACATCGAAATCGATCGCCGCGTTGCGGCGGCAGAATTGGCGGGGTCGCGATGACTCCGTACCTCGAACTCACCGGATTGCGGCGTCAACACTCGTCGAATCAACCGCCCGCTGTGAACCACTTGACCTTAAATGCCTCGCGGGGAGAAGTGGTTGCGCTGTTGGGGCCGAGCGGGTCGGGCAAGACCACGGTCTTGCGTTTGGTGGCTGGTCTTGATGAGCCCGACGCGGGATCGGTGTCCGTGGCGGGACGCGACCTGCGCGGTGTCGCGCCTGAGCGGCGAGGGATCGCCTTAATGTTCCAGCGCCCCCTGCTCTTCCCGCACTTGTCGGTGTTGGACAACATCGCCTTCGCGCCTCGGATGGCCGGAGTTTCGCGGCGAGAGGCTCGCGTAAAGGCGGCCCGATTCCTTGAATTAGTCCAGCTCGATGACTACGGGGACCGCTCGGTGCGCACCTTGTCTGGCGGTCAAGAGCAACGCGTAGCGCTCGCTCGCGCCCTCGCTGCCGAGCCCGACGTGCTCCTGCTTGATGAACCGTTCAGCGCGCTCGATCCGTCGCTACGCGCAGACATGCACCAACTGTTGGCGGAGGTACGCGCTGTCATCGAGCCAACGATTCTGATGGTGACCCACGATCAGACCGAGGCGACTATCGTCGCCGACTCCATTGCGTTGCTCGTGGATGGGCACCTGGAACAACACGACACACCTGATCGCCTCTACACCCAGCCGGCGTCCCTCGTGGTGAGCCGGTTCCTTGGTGGCGCGAATGAATTTCGCGGCGTCGTCTCGGCTGGCATTCACATCAGCGACATCGGTCATCTCCCGGTTCCCGACGCGACCGATGGCAGTGCGGTGCTGGTGATCAGACAGGAGGCTGTCTTCCTGACCAGTCCAACTGATAGCCGCGCCGATGCTGTGGGCGAGGTGTTGTCGGTGGAGTCCGCGGGGCCGCGCCGAACCGTCACCGTGCGCTGCGACGGGGTTCCAGTGGTGGCCGAGGTTGGTCCGGCTCAGTCGGCTCGCGTGGGTGACGCAGTCGGGGTATTGCTGCCGTTTTCCCAGCGTCATGTGGTGCCCGTCCCCATGTCGCCAACTCAGGTGCCAGCGACGCGCTGATCAGGCTGCGCTGCGCGTCGTGCGTACTTCGACAAGTGGCAGCAACTTTCGCAGTTCGACGTTCTCACTGGGATCCAACACGCTGTGCTGGACACAGGCAGGCACGATGCGGCCGGTTTCGGGATGCGCCATCGCATAGACGCATGCGCCGAGCCGCTCCTGAGTTGCACGGACTTCTGGATCGTTGGAGACGACGCCTTGTTCCATCAGTTCCCAGGCCGGTGCGACTTGCTCCGCGTCCATGAACATATGCATCACGTAAGTCATCGGTCGGATTCCGCCGCGCATGATCGCCACCGGTCCGCCGGCTTGGACGACTTTCCCACCAGCCCATCGCGCCGTGAGGACCAGCGTGGACGGATGGCGTGCAACCAATCGCGCGAGGCGTACGGCGGTGAGCCAAGTGGGTGCGGCATTGAAACCCATGCCTCCGCAACGCTCGAAGAACATGTCTCGCGTCTTGATGTCGAGGGGCCGTTGGTCGTCAATGAGCGGTACGTAGCGTTCGCCGACCATGAGTCCGTACGACGTTCGGTTGCAGCGAGGATCGCCCATCTGAACGGCCTCGTGTGAGAGCCGGCCACCCGCGCCTTTCTCGATTTCTCCCCAAATATCGTCGGGAGTGGCCGCGCGCATATCTTCGGTCCATCGGCGGTCGTCGCCCACATACGCCGCCGGTTGGAACGACAGCATCCCGAATCCCATGTCTTTGGCCGTACTCACCGTTTCGGCGATTTGGTCGACGTTTTGGGGCGTGACGGTCATGTTGTGAGCGAGAAAGAACTTCACTCCGTGCTCGCGCTGAAGTCGGCGAAACATGTCGACAAATGCTTGTCGGTACGAGTCGAGTTCACGCTCTCGGCGGGGTCGCGGAATGCCGCGCCGGCCGCGCATGAGTGAATCGAAGTGGCCGGCAAAGGAGAGTTTCTCTAGCCGCGGCTTTCCATCGGCCCCGAGCGCAACCTTTTCGAGATAGTCATAGTCGAAGTCACCGTGGGTCATGCTCATCGGCTCTCGGCCGTGGCGTCGCATGGCAAGTAGAGACTCCGCATGCGCATCTGGGTCGAGCAGGCTGACCTCTCCACCGATCAACTGAGCATGGGCATGTGGTCCACGCTCTCGTTCAAGCAGTGCCATCTGGGCTTCCACCTGGGCGACTGTGTGCTCGCCGTCGATCCGTACCTTGTTGGCGTCGGCGGAGTGATAACACGGAGAGCACGTCAAATTGCATTTGGGGAATACGCCGTGCGTCCCTTCGCAACCAATAGCAAAACGCCCAACGGTCTGCTCAGGGGTCCGAGCCGATTCTGGCAGTGCGGCCCAGCGCCGCGCACGGGCGGCACGGGCGATCGGATCGATCGCTCGAGTGCGCAGTTCGAAGGCCTTGACCTGGTCGCGGAGCAGGACAAAGGCACTGGGCATTGAGCCTCCTGAGAATGTGCGCGGTCCCGCGTTGGCGTCAGTGTTACACGTCAAGAAACGGTTCAACACACGTTCGTCGCCAACTAGCCGTCGGATTGGTGCCGCGTGGCAACAACGCGTCGCAGCGGGATCGGTAGATCTACTCGACCCGCTCGCGAGGTGAGAACTCGGATCGCGGCGGCACGGCGAGATGGGTCTAGATCTGGCAGATATAGACCCTCAACAGCGGTCATGGCGTCGTGCTCGGAGGTGATCGGGTAGAGGAAGAGTCGGCTCGTGTCCTCCGTCACTGTCAACCCGGCTCGGCGCAGCGCTGCGGCGAGTGGGCGCGGTCTCAGCCGCTGCGGAAATTCTGGTTGGGTGCGAAGGGCAAGCGTTAGTCGAACTGCAGTCAGCACATCGCGCGGACGAAGGGGCCACGCGTTCGGGAGCAACGCCGCGAACGTTCCTCCAGGCCGGAGGACTCTGGCGACCTCTTCGAGTGCTGCGCGTGCCGGTGTGAACAACATCAGCGACATCGGCGCGATCACAGTGGGCGCACTGCGATCCGCTAGTGGCAACGCGAGCGCATTCGCGCGCACCAGGGACGATCGACCGCTCAGCTGGGCAAGTCTGAGTTCGTCCGGCGATAGGTCAACGCCGATGTAGGGCACCGATGCGAATGTGTCACGCATTGGGGCGCTGCCACAGCCGAGATCGAGCACCAGATCGGGTGAGGTAATCGCGGACCTGAGCCAGTCGTACGCCGTGCCTCGTGCTTGCTGGCTGGTTGCCCTACTCAGCAATCGTTCGGTGATGCCCGCGTGGTCGCGATGGTAGGTGCGGAGGTACCTGTCCCACGGCTCATCGGCGACTCCCACGTTGTCCAGACTGTCACGTACGGGACTGGACACCGAACGCATGGTTGTCGGTCGCGCCGACTAGCGTGCGGACCGGGGGCTGACCGGGTTTGACCCTCGTGAAAGGAGCGGTCAATGGCAGAAGTTCTGTTGTTTCACCACGCGCTAGGACTAACACCCGGTGTCCACGAATTCGCCGAGACTCTGACTCGGTCCGGCCATACCGTTCACGTCCCGGACCTTTACGAGGGCCGCGTCTTTGAGGATCTCCACGACGGCGTCGCGTCCGCCCCAGATGTCGGATTTCGTCAGATCATCGAACGTGGCCGGCTCGTGTCTGTTGGGTTGCCGAGTGAACTTGTCTACGCCGGCTTTTCCCTCGGCGTACTGCCGGCTCAAATGCTCGCGCAAACTCGACCGGGTGCTAAGGGCGCACTGCTGTTCGAAGCCTGTGTCCCGACTTCGGAGTTCGGCGATTCGTGGCCCCGAAATGTCCCCGTTCAAATCCACGGAATGGATAGCGACGAGTTCTTCGTCGATGAAGGCGATATCGATGCGGCTCGCGCCCTCGTGGCGTCGACTCCAGGCGCGGAACTGTTCTTGTATTCGGGCAACAAGCACCTCTTCGCTGACACCAGTTTGGTCTCGTACGACAAAGAGGCAGCGGCTCTGCTCACTGACAGGGTGCTCAGTTTTCTGGCCAGCATCGACTAGCGTCGCTGCATATTCCGAGACACCAGAGTCGGTCGGCTAACTTCCTGAGAGTTCCAGCCGGTGCGTCTGACCTGCAAACGCACCGGCTGGATTGCGTCGGGGTGGCGGGATTCGAACCCACGACCTCTTCGTCCCGAACGAAGCGCGCTACCAAGCTGCGCTACACCCCGTACAGCCTGCGGAGTCTAACCGAGCCAAGCGCGCTGCTTCTCCGCGGGCAGATGTGCGCTAGAACGCCAAAAATTGTGTCCGGGTGAAGTTCAGTCGACTGAAGTCAACGTGAGTAGCGTTGCTTCGGGCGGACAGAAGAAGCGAACCGGTGTGTACGGATTTGTCCCCAATCCCGCCGAGACATGGAGCCACGTTCCACGCCCGTCGATGCCGCCGAGACTCGGATCCGACTTGGTGGAGTCGGTGGGATCGAACGGTTTCGCGTACCGGTGCAGTCCCTTCGCGCGCCGACGATCGATATCGCAATTCGTGACCAAGGCCCCGATGCCGGGCAGGCACAACTGCCCACCGTGCGTGTGGCCCGCGAGAATTAGACCCGCGCCGTCGGCAGCCATGGCGTCCAGAACGCGCAGGTACGGCGCGTGTGTCACACCCAATGACAGGTCCGCGCCGGCATCGAATGCCCCGCCCACCTGCCCGTAGTCATCTCGTTTGATGTGGGGATCGTCAACGCCGCGGATGTCGATCTCGCGACCGTCGACTTTGAGTACGCCGCGCGCGTTACTCAAATCAAGCCAGCCAGAACTCGACAATCCGCGAGTCAGGTCTGCCCACGGCAGCATGCGTCCGTGGATACGCCGACCAACATCGGGCCTGAGATAGCGAATCGGGTTCTTCAACGTCGGTTCGTAATAGTCGTTACTTCCCAGCACAAAGGCTCCGGGTTTGTCTCGCAGCGGTTCAAGAATCTCAAGCGTGTAGGGCACCGCCTCTTGGTGGGCGAGAAAGTCGCCGGTGACGACGACGGCGTCTGGACTCAGCGAGGCGAGGCGGCGTACCCAGTCCTGTTTGCTTCGCTGGTTCGGCGTCACGTGAAGGTCGGACAGATGCAGAACACGTAAAGGCGGCGAACCTCCCGGCAAGACCGGTACGTCCACGCGGCGCAAGCGATAGGACCGCGCCTCAACAAGCGAGTAACCGAATCCCGCCACTCCGAGGGCCGCGACGCCGAGGCTGGCCTTCGTCAAATTTCCCACGACACGAGGATCGCACGTGGGCGGCCTCCGGCGAAACGGGCCAAAGAATAGATACCGGTGAATAAGTCGGCTGCTGCGAGGATGACGCCATGACGACGATGAAGGAACAACTAAAACTCGACCTCACCGAAGCCATCCGAAGTCGCGACGAAATCGCAGCGTCGACAATCCGGATGGCCCTTGCCGCCGTCACCGTCGAAG
>JBBRLC010000107.1:0-5520 GCA_038231595.1 Candidatus Nanopelagicales bacterium
CGGGATGCGGGGTCAGCGCAACGTGCGCGTAGTCGATGAGCAACAGCGCAACGTCGTGACCGCCGATCCCGACGACAGCAGCGGCGAGACTCTCCACGAGCGCATCCGGTTGCGCGGTTTGATGCGCTAGCAACAGTCGCGTCACAGGCCGATCCCGTGCATCGAACGACATAACCGCTCCCATCACAGCGAATCGGGACCTGAGTTCCGGCTGGTCACTCGACCCGCCCGATGTTCGTCCGAGTAGCGATGTTCGCGGAGCCCAGGACCGATCCTAGGCTTGCTCACGTCGGCGCAGTGCCCGTCGCCGCGAACGGCCCACGCCGACCTCGGGTCGGTCGAAATGCTCCTGAGCGGCGGAGAAGACGAACACGGATTATCGACGGGTACCACCCGCTCATCCGGCCCCACCAAGTGATGCCGAATGCCGGTTCGCAACCCGAGAGGGCGAGTCAGAACGGCGCTTCTCCGCGGCTTGAGAGTCGCAAGCACGCCTGGAAGGGGAGTAATCAAGCAGACGATTTGGCGCTCATTGTCAGGCGCGGAGCCGGAGCCGGACGACGGTCCCGTCGTCTCCCGAGGTCAACCGGATGCTGTCAAACGCGATCAGTATGCTGCCTGCGGTCAGCGGGGCGGTCGGTGTGATTCGCTCGTCGATCCGCCCTGTGACGGGATCAATTCTGGTCACGGTGCCGTCAGGCGCGCGATGCCACAAAGAGTCCACCGCAGCGACGAGATCGCCATCCGGTCCTGCGATGAGGTCACGATAGACCGCGCGGACACCAAGATCTCGCGTGAGTCGGGTCAGACCGTCGGTTGTGTCTACCCACGTATCCTCGCCAATCTGGACGGCCAAGCGCGGCGAACTCAATGACACATGCCTCGGAACCGCAGCGCCGCTTGCGTCAAGGACCAACAGCTCGCCCTCGCCGGCGCTCGTGGCCACGATCCGGTCATCGAAAACGTCCAGCTGCTGGCACCGGTGGCCAAGCGGGTAGTCGGTGACCTGACCAGTCAACGGATCGACAACGCTCGCGTTAACTCCATTTGCCGTGAGTACCCAGACCCCCCTGGTAGTCACCGGAAGGTTGAGCTGGTCGAACACCTTGCCGGCTGGCCAACGGCGTGCGATGCGGGTGGCGGTCGGGTCCATCTTCGCAACACTCGTGCCGCGTCGCGCTGCATACAAGCCCAAATTGACTTGCCATCGGTGCCTATGCCTTGGCAGTACTGGTTCTTGTCCGACACGTCATCCACAGCGATCTCGCGCGTAACGCGATTCGTGGCGGGGTCGATGCGCACCACGCGACCGTCATCCGTCTTCACCCAGAGCGCGCCGGCGAAGGCGATGAGGCCGTCCGCGTTCTGAACAGCGATGGTGGCCTGATGCCGAGCGCTGAACGTCGTGGACACGATTGCGGTTGGAGCCGTCGTTACCGGTGGCGTCAGGTCGGAATGCTTTGGCGAGGTCGCACAGGCGTCAAGTGCCAACACGGCGGCAAGCAGCACCCACGGAAGCCGAAATCCCACCATGTGTCTCTCCTATAACAGAGGGTCGAACGCGGGCACGAATCCTTCCAGAGCGGACGCCCTCGTCGGCAAGGACGCCTTAGCATCGCGTCCAAGCGCGGAGTGGGTTGCGCTTGCGCGTCGGGCCGCCCTCCGACCCCGGCAGAGCCCGCGATGGAGGGAATACGGCCGGACATCGCTCGGGCCCGCCGGGAACCAGCCGATCGGCTCCGGGGATGTTCTAGGGACTAGCCAGGTTGCTCGAAGCCGTTGATCGTGAAAACCGCCGCCATCGTGCGCATGACCTAGATGTCCGGCCCGGAAGTTTTGGGCAGTTGCGCCCACGTGGTGACGTGTTCGGCCCGGGCGCGCTCGGCCAGAGCCGACGGTGAGGCATTGATGCACATCACCACCGATCCATCCAGGACTAGCGGTGTGACAAACGCCGCCAATATCGCGTCGAGCGGGTCAGGTCCATCAAGAGCTTGTGTTGTCATGAGTCGAGCGTGCGCACCGATCTCAAACCGTGCCGTCAGCGCCTGTGCTGTCTCGATCAACTGGCCGTGCGTCCACTCCTGGTCTCGAAGGCGTAGCGCCGGGAGATCGCGTGTCACCTGCTCGACCGCCGTGAAGTGGTCGCCGTGTACGCGGACCTCGTCGTTGAAATCGCGTACCCCGTCGGGGAGTGACACACCGATGCGAGCGAACGAGGCGGCCATCGGGGCCAGCGATACTGCTGCGATCTCGTCGCCCACCGGCAGCGGGTGACCCTTGAGGGAGAGCGGCGCCGGTCCGATCAGGGCCACGTCGGGCACCGTCGCATCGTCGGGGTTGATGAGGGGGAGCGCTCCCAGGGACCAACAAGCCCCCAGCGCAACAGCGGTGAGCCAATGCAACGGCAAAACGATGGCGACGCTCGAGCCGCAGCGAACATCGAGTTCATCGCGCAGGTAGTTCGACGTCTTCGCGACCCAATTGTTGAACGTGGTCACCGACAATTCCGTGCGCTCACCGGTGTCGTCGTCGTAGAAGGTGATGAAGGGCCGAGCCCCGTCGCGCCGCAAAGCGTGGGCGAGAAAGTCGGGCAAGTTCGTCGTCGCCGACGACGGTTCTGGCGTCACTCGGACACCGTACGGCCACAGGGAGGCGAGGCGATCATCGTCTCGTTTCGAGCAACAGGCGCGCCAGGTATGTCAGGGTGTGGCATGCGCGAAGCCGTACTGCTTGTGGGGGGCAGGGGGACTCGACTACGACCCTTGACGATCAACACGCCGAAGCCGATGCTGCCCGTCGCGGGCGTTCCGTGCACCGCGCATCAAATCGCCCGTGCCCGCGCTGCCGGGGTGGAGCGGATCATCTTGAGTACGTCCTATCGCGCCGAGGTGTTTGAGTCGTACTTCGGTGATGGATCTGCTCACGGCGTGGAACTGGTCTACGTCACCGAGGATGAACCGCTGGGGACTGGAGGAGCGATCCGCCACGTTGCCGACGAGTTGAGGTCCGGCCCCGATGAGCCCGTTCTGATTTTCAACGGCGACATCTTGTCCGGACTCGACATCGCTGGACTCGTCGATCGTTGGCGAATGTCGTCGGCCGACATCGCGTTGTACTTGACTCGTGTTGACGATCCACGGGCCTACGGGCTCGTCCCGACTGATCCGCAGGGACGTGTCCTCGCCTTTCTGGAAAAGCCCGAACGGGCCGAGGACATCGTGACCGATCAGATCAATGCGGGTTGCTATGTCTTCCGTCGCTCGGTGATCGATTCCATTCCCGCCGGTCGACGAGTTTCGGTGGAACGTGAGACCTTTCCGCAACTATTGGCCGCCGATTCATTGCTCATCGGCGTTGTCGACGACGGATATTGGCTCGACCTTGGTACGCCCTTGGCATTCGTCCAGGGATCGTGCGATCTCGTCCGCGGGATTGCTCCGTCGCCCCTGGTCGATCGAATCGTTGGGCGCGAGTCGTTGATTCTTGCGGGGGCAACGGTTGCCCGTGATGCGGTTGTTTCTGGCGGCACTTGCCTGGGAATCGGAGCCACTGTCGCCTCCGGCGCCTCGGTAGATGCCTCCGTGATCTTCGACAACGCCACCGTCGCGGAAGGCGCTGATGTCCACGGCTCGATCATCGGCCGCGACGCATACGTGGGGAAGGGTGCCCGTCTCGATGGCGTTGTTGTCGGTGACGGCGCGCGGATCGGCGCTGGCAACGAATTGACGCTCGGCGCTCGCGTCTGGCCGGACTCGACTCTGGCCGATGCGACGATTCGTTTCTCGTCGGATCACTAGCGACTCAGGAACATGCAGGAAGTCGCGCGCACGTGGCACCCGAACTGGCGGCCCGATCCGCATCTGATTCTCGGGCCGTTGCGACGAGGCTCCAGCGATCCGACCTACCGGGTGGATGGTCGCGCGATTTGGCGAACTATGTGCACTCCCGCCGGTCCCGCGACTCAGCGCATCGAGTGCCGGGAGGCAGACGGCACAATCGAATCGATCGCGTGGGGCCCTGGGGCCCACTGGGCGTCGGATCGGATGCCGCACGCACTCGGTGACGCTGACGATGCGTCGCAGTTCGCCTCGGAGTTGCTACGTACGGCCCACCATCGTTCGGTGTGGGAATCGTGGCGCCGTCATGGACACCGTTGGCGGGTACCTGCGGTTGGCTGTGTGTTCGAGGTTCTGGTGCTTGCGATTCTGGAGCAAAAGGTCACTGGCATTGAGTCGCGACGCGCGTGGGTCTCGCTGGTTTCAAAGTACGGCGAACCGGTTCCAGGGCCTGCACCGCAACGTATGTTCGTCTCTCCGGCGCCCGATACATGGCGCACGATTCCGTCGTGGGAGTGGCATCGGGCCGGGGTTGATGCAAAGCGCTCTCGCACAATTGTTGAGGCAGCTCGAATGTCAGCGAGATTGGCGGAGTGCGACGACCTGACACTCGCCGACGCCCGCGCTCGGTTGGTATCGCTCCCGGGTATCGGCGCGTGGACGGCTGCCGAAGTTGCGCAGCGTTCACTCGGTGATGTCGACGCGGTCTCGTTCGGCGACTTTCATCTCGCCGCTCAAGTTGTGTTTGCGTTGACCGGTGACGCCGATGGTGACGATGCGCGAATGCGGGATCTCTTGACGCCGTGGAGTGGTCAGCGAGGACGAGTGGTGCGCATGATTGAACTGTCGGGTGTGACCCGTCCGCGGCGCGGCCCGCGGATGGCCGTACGCGATTTCCGCACGATCTAAACGCGATTGGTCCGTGTCAGGAGCGGGAGGTTGGGATCGTGGCGAGGTGGCCAATGGCGAGCGCGCCCAGTGGAATCCACGACCGCGGAAGGTCAAGAACGCCGCGCACGACGTCGGCGCAGAAAATTGATGACGAAATCCACGCTGATCCCAGCGAGTCGGCTGCTAGCGCGATGAGAAGGTTCTCGATCGCCGCGCCGCCGGCCGCCACAAACATATCGCGCTCGGCTGTGCGTCGACGGTCGTCGGCGTAGACGTGCGAGGACGCGACATCGACGAAGGCCAGCACGATTGACGGTGCCTCGCGGAGCACGTCACCGCGTGCAAGTCGGCGCGCAACCTCCGCATCGTCGAAACCTTCCAGTTCGCGTAAGTCGCGGGCCCACTGCTCCGACATCGCTGCCAGCACTTGGGTCCGGGCGTTCGGCTCATCGAGGATGATGAAGCGACACGGCTTGGTGTGATGCGGGGCTGGGGCAGTGTCGGCAAGATCAATAGCCGCAACAAGTTTCGAGCGTTCGACCGGACTAGCGCCAAATGTGCGGACTGTTCGCCGCGCAGTGATTGCATCGCGACGACCTTGCGCGATTGCTTCAGCCGTACCAAGGGAGAATAGGTCTTCGTCGGCGGGGCGCACCAGGGCTATGGCTCCAGTTCCGTTGTCGTCGACATTGAGCACATGAGGCCTCAAACCGCGCACAACGGTGATCGGCACGTTGCTCAGTTTTCCTTTGACCAGTTCTGCAGCTGACGCGACCTCATCGGCGATCGC
>JBBRLC010000108.1:0-5485 GCA_038231595.1 Candidatus Nanopelagicales bacterium
GACGCAGCCGAACTCACTGATTTGCGTCACCGGCTCACGACGATCGTCAATGAGTTGCGGCTATCCATCTTCGACTTGCGAAGCGACGTCTCTCCGTCAGCTGGCTTGGGGGCCGCACTCTCGGCGTACGTCCGCTCCGTCGGAGCCGAGGCCAATTTGACCGTCCATTTAGTGCTCGACGAGTCAGCTAATCGGTTGGCCATTGACGTCGAGACCGAACTGTTGCGAATCGCGCAAGAGGCCGTCACAAACGCGCGGAAACACGCCCGTGCGCGCAATCTTTGGGTGACAGTGCGAATCGATCCCCCGCGAGCGTTTCTGCGAATTGCCGATGACGGGACGGGGCTCGGGACCCCTCGCACAGATAGCTACGGCATGGAGATCATGGGAGAGCGAGCCGCCCGGCTGGGGGCGCTGCTTTCGATCCGAAACCGGGTCGGAGGCGGCACCGTGGTGGAAATCCTGCTCACGATGGCCCGCAAGCGCGGCGTGCCTGCGCCATAAATGAGGCGAACCGTCAGACGATCGGGTTAGCAACTCCGGCAAGACCGACCGACTCGGATGCAGTCCGACCATGCTGGCACTTCCAAAGGAATCGAGGCACCCGGTGACGATTTCGGTCTTGCTCGTCGATGATCACGAACTCATCCGACAGGGACTGCGTCGCGCGTTCGAGCGCGACGGCGAATTCGACGTCGTGGGTGAAGCAGGGTCAGTCAACGAAGCGCTGCGACTCATCGGTTTGATCACGCCCGACGTGGTGATCTTTGATGTACGCCTGCCCGACGGGAGTGGACTCGATGCGATCCGCAAGATTCGCGCCGACCGCAAAGACCTTGGCATCGTCGTATTGACGATGTATGCCGGGGACGAGCAGCTCTTCGAAGCCCTCGAGGCCGGAGCGAGCGCCTTCGTACCAAAGAACTCGCCGGCCGACGATGTCGTAGCCGCCGCGCGACACGCGGCTGCATCACCGCAGGCATTTACGGCAAGCGACCTGGCCGAAGCGATGAAGCGACGTATGTCGCCCTCGGGCCCGCAGTTGTCACCGCGCGAGCGCGAAGTTCTGCTGTTGCTCGCCGACGGGCTCGGCGTGGCACAAATATCTCGACAACTCTTCATCAGCGAATCCACCACCAAGACCCATATCTCGAAGCTCTACGACAAACTCGGTGCCGGCAATCGTGCCCAAGCCCTCATGACCGCCCTGAAGCTGGGCCTGCTCAAATCTCCGGGCGCCGAGTAACCGATCTCGCTCCGTAGCGAACCTCACGTTGTGCTACGAAAACCCAGGCAATGAGGCTCGAGGTGGGGCACCCGGCTCGCATGAATGGTACGAACGTACGACGTGAATAGGGACCTGGGGATGACGCGGAGCACGGTGCGTGACCTCCACACTCATCTCAGCCGGACCGCCCATGGTCCGGAAATGGATCTGGTCGACCGGCCTAGATCCTGACCAGTTCCTAGTGGGGGGTACCACCACCATGTTGAACCGCATCCGCACCAACCGCAACGACGAAGGCGCCTCAGCAGTTGAGTACGGCCTGCTCGTCGCCCTGATCGCCGTCATCATCGCTGGCGTCGTCTTCGGTCTCGGCACCGCGCTCAAGACCAAGTTCCAGACGACCTCGACCTGTGTTGCCGGCGCTTCCGCGGCGAACTGCCCGTAAGCCTCATACGCACTTCTGCGATGCCGCCGTGGTCTTCCACGGCGGCATCGCTATGTCAGGACGATGGCACCGGTCCGGGAACACTCACCCCGGATAGATCGCCGGGCTCGGGCAACCCGACTGACTTGGCCCACGAGCGTACTAATGCGAGTCGCTCGGGCGTCGACGGATGGGTGTAGAACCACAGATAGTACGGCGCAGGTGGGTCGAGGTCGCTGAGATTTCGTACGCCGAGCCGCTTCTGCATTCGTGCGAAGACGTCTGCTGCGTGGCCGTCCGCATCGCGAGTGAGATTAAGGGCATGGACATCGGCGCGCGCTTCTATCCGCCGACTGATCAACGACTCGATCGGCGACACGAGCAGAGTGGTCACCGCAACGATGGCAAGGATCAGCGCAAGCACCCGCGGATCACCGGCAGAGCTCACCCCGGCCCGATCCAATAAAGCAGTCCAGCCGGTGAGCAGGAACAGCACCACGACCGCGAGAGCCGCACCTACCGCGCCGAGCAGCGTCGCGTGCAAAACATCGTTTTCCTTCGCGTGCCCGAGTTCATGGGCGACGACGAGCCGTACTTCTTCAGGAGTCGCACCCTCGACCAAGGTGTCGTAAACGACGATTCGCCGAGTTGCACCAAAGCCGGAGACATAGGCATTAAGCGCGGTCGTACGCCGACTCGCATCGACGACGAGGACGTCTGACACAGCGACACCGTCTTCCGCCGCAAGGTCGAGCAGCGACGTACGCAACGGACCGTCGGCCATCGGCGTGAACTGATTGAAGATCGGTTCGATGAGGACCGGATAGACAAAAGACGCGACCACTACGAGAAGGGCTGCCCCCAGCGAAGCCGGGATCCACCAAGTCGTCGGTAGGCGTCGGGCCAACGCAACCAACACGATGAGCGCGCCCAGCGTGAGGGCGGCCCCAAGCGCAAATGACTTGAGCACATCCGCGACCCACAGTCCCCACGACCCGGTGGCGAGTCCCTCGCGTAATTGTGCTCGCCGAAGTCCGATCTCGAAAGGGATCGTGGCGACGCGGCCAATCGCGACAAGAAAAACACCACCGAGCAAGAACTGCGCCCACCATCGATCGCCGACGACATTCGAGGTGGACGAAACTATGCGCGCCCCGAGTGGAGTGAGACCCAGGATCAGCGATACGACGAGGGACAACCCCACGGACAGCAAACGCAGCGGCAGGATAGCCGACGCGAAATCCGCCGCGCGGGTGAACTCGGTCGGCGAGAAATCCCTGGCTGCATCGACGGCCACTCCCCCGCCAGCGTCACCCAAGGGCCGCCACGGTGTGGTCACCGCGATCACGATTCCCACCACCAGGAGCAAGCCGATACCGACCATCAGCACCAGGCGCCAAGGAACGCTCATATCCGCAACACCGACCCATCATGCCTGCCGTCGCTCGTTTACCTCAGTCGCATCCCAGCCGATTGGTAACCTCCCAAGATGCTCAGGGGGAATGCCGCCACTGCGATCGTGCGGATCGCAAGGAACCCGTGGTCGGTCGTCTTTGGCTGGGCGATCACCCGAACAGTCATCGCCGCGATGGGCCTCGAGCACCTTCCCTACTACGGGAACGACGTGCTCTACAACGACCTCGACGTGTACAGCCGCTGGACCAATGACATCGCGGCCGGTCATTTCCCGGTCGGAGACGACATGTGGCAATACCCGCCGTTGGCCGCGCCGGTTATCTATGCGAGTCGTTTGTTCGGCGAAGGTCGCGCGGCGTTCGTGGCGTTGACACTCATGGTGGATTTCCTGATCCTGGTCGTACTCCTCGTGGATGGGAGACGCCGCGAACGTATACAGGGCGCCTGGTTGTGGGTGCTTGCCGCGGGGCTGGTTGGACCCGTGCTGCTGGGGCGATTTGATTTGGTACCGACGCTTTTTGCCGTACTCGCCGTGGTCTGGGCGTCGGGCCCGATCCGGTCGGGCATCGCCTCGGCGCTCGGCGCACTGCTCAAGATCTGGCCCGTACTCATCCTGCTGGCGATACCGCGTCGAAGCCTTCCTCGTGCGCTCGCGGCCTTCGTCATCGTCGCTTTCAACGTTCTCTTGATCGCGGGAGCCTGGAGCAGCGGCAGCCTGTCCTTCCTAGGCAATCAGCGCGACCGCGGCATCCAGGAGGAGTCAGTCGCCGCACTTCCTTTCATCATCGCCCGTGCCTTCGGCGCGCACGTGGAGTACATCTACAGATTCGGGTCTGTTGAGGTTGAAGCCACTGGTGCAAAGACCTCGGGAGTCATCGTCACGGTCCTCGGGTTGCTACTCATCTCCCTGGTCACCTGGTGGCGGCTGCGCGGGCGCCTTGAGGCAGTCGGCGCACCCGATGTCGCGCTCACCGTCGTCCTCGTATCGGTGGCGACGAGTCGAGTGTTCTCTCCGCAGTACGACGTGTGGCTTCTCGCATTGGGTGCGCTGTGCCTCGCCGATGAACGCTCGCGTTTGCGGATCCCCGTCCTGATGATCGCAATCGCATCGATTTGCGCTCAACTGATCTATCCCTGGTTGTACGGCCCGCTGAATTCAGGTGCGCCCAACGCGACGATTCTGCAGTCGGTGCGAATTGTTCTCATCGTCGCGGCGACACTGATGGCGCTGGTGAAAATCCGTTCAGGTGGCAGGCGAAGTGAGCCCGGTCGCCATGCGGCACTCGTGCGCGATGGCGATCAGGGCTTGGCAAGCGCGCGGATCTGATCCCGCAATGCGGTCATGAACGTGACGCGAGTCCAACCGGTCGCCGACTCCAGCGATTGATCAAAGTTTTCGTCCGGCGTACGCGGATCTCCGGCGGCCACGTCTCGATAGAGCTGAACTAGTCCCTTCGTGCCAATCTTGGAAGCGATGAGCAGACACGCCAAGTGGGATTCTTCATACGCCTGCGCCAACCCAGTCGAGGCCGGTCCGAAATCGGCGGGCCGGGCCAGCGCTCGCGGAATCCTGCCAGCCTTCGCGTCTGTGATGAGTTCTTGCAGCGCCACCGGGATTGCTACGCTCGATCCTGAATAGCCGACAACTTCGGCCATCCCTTCCTCGAGCCACAACGGCGTCGCCGAGACGGCCGGGGCGTCTGAGGCCACGTGCAAGATCTCGTGACGCAACACGATCGCGCGCCCCACCGGACTTAACGTGGACATCAACGTCGCATTGATCCAAATCCGTTCGGCGCCCTGGTTCGGAGCCTCATCCCCGAGGCCGCCGCGCTGATCCGAAGCGGTCTCATCTGTTGTGATGGCAGCGATCTTGCTCAGACTGTCGCTGCCGCGGCCTAGGAGTCGAGACATCATTGACGCCGACGAAGGAACGATCAGCACCACCTTTCGATTCCACTCGCTTCCCCACACTGACGTGACAGCAGCAACAGCCCTGTCCGCAATGCGCGCATAGTCCCGCAACTTCGAACGATCAGCGGTGGTGCTTGGGCCCGCCACTCCGATCACGAGACTTCGCTGGCCGCGTACAACAGTCAGTTCTCCGATCTGCCAAGGCAAACGCCCAGGTCCGCTTGGCATCTCGTCCACGATTCGCCAGCCATCGTCGCGATGCACAAAACTGACAGTGAGATCAATCGCCGCAGGATGCGGGTCGAAACCCTGGAACTGGTACGCCAGTTGCACTTGAGCCACCGCGCGCGCGCTTGGATCGGCGTCCGCCCCACCCAGGTCGCCAGAGACCGAGGCAATCGAGTAGTCGTAGTGAGCGAAAGGTAACTTTGCCAACCTCGACAGCACAGTGACAGCGTTGACCTTCGCCGTTGCATCGTTAGGGTCGACCGTCGCGAGATAGC
>JBBRLC010000109.1:0-5442 GCA_038231595.1 Candidatus Nanopelagicales bacterium
ATGCGTCACGTCCACGATGCCCTCAAGTTCCGTGACCGCGATCTTGAGAAGAGTGTCCGCGCTGTGATCGGCATTGACGGGCGCCCGTCCAAGAAGCTTGACGACATCACCGGTCGACACCAGTTCGTCGATGTCTCCAACTGGGGTTCCCAGCGGCATCGGCCATTTCGGGACGTACGCCGAATCATGGGAAAAGACATGATTGCGAGTGTCGTCACCTTCGCGCCAGAGTCTTTGGTTGAGGGGAAGTCGTTCGACGGCAAAACCTATTCCGGGGACGATTTGCTTCAGTGTGGTCGCCGCCCTTCGCGCCACCTCAGCATCGAGCGGATACGCGGTGATTGTCTCTTCGGTGACGGCATCCCAAATCATTGCCCCGTTCGCACATGCCAACAACGATCGGTGTTGTGTCTCGTCAATCGCGAGCCCGAGCCATCGCAGTGGGCGGCCGGTC
The DNA here is from genome assembly GCA_038231595.1 of Candidatus Nanopelagicales bacterium. Lineage (GTDB taxonomy): Bacteria > Actinomycetota > Actinomycetes > S36-B12 > JBBRLC01 > JBBRLC01. Next base: position 455 of record JBBRLC010000109.1, read on the forward strand.
ATGAAAACGACCTGCAAGCCCGCCGAACGGGCATCAGCCAAGGCGCGACGAGTGCGGTCGCTGACTGACAAATCTGAACGCAGGAGGGTCCCGTCGAGATCCGTAGCGAGCAGCCGGGTCATCGAGTAGGGAGGGGTTCGATGGTTTCGAGGCCACCGAGATATGGCCGAAGAGCCACCGGGACGTTGACGGAACCATCGGGTCGTTGGTGGTTCTCGAATAGCGCAACGATCGTTCGCGTTACCGCACAAAGCGTGCCGTTCAGCGTTGCTACGGGTGCGACGTCGCCGTCGAGTGACCTCGATCGGATTCGAAGTCGCCGTGCTTGGAACTGCGTGCAATTTGATGCCGACGTCACTTCGCGATAGCGCTGTTGCGAGGGAACCCATGCCTCGCAGTCAAACTTGCGCGCGGCAGATGCACCGAGGTCGCCACTTGCCACATCGATGACGCGATAGGGGATCTCGAGAGCGTCGAGGAATTCTTGTTCCCACTGGAGCAGTCGTCGATGCTCAACTACTGCTTCCTCGGGCGGACAGAACGAGAACAACTCCACCTTGTCGAACCAGTGCACGCGAAAGATTCCGCGCGTGTCCTTGCCATGCGAACCAGCCTCGCGGCGAAAGCTTGGCGAGTAGCCAACGTAACGGCGCGGCATCGTGGCACCGTCGAGAATCTCGTCCATGTGGTACGCCGCAAGCGGTACTTCGGCAGTTCCCACGAGATAGAGGTCGTCGGCCTCAAGTCGATAGACATTCTCGGCAGCTTGGCCCAGGAAACCGGTCCCTTCCATCGCCGCCGGTTTCACTAGCGACGGCGGAATCATCGGAGTGAACCCGGCCGCAGTAGCGCGGGCGATCGCGAAGTTCACCAACGCAAGTTCCAACAGCGCGCCTGGGCCGGTGAGGTAGTAGAAACGCGAACCGGACACCTTGGCGCCGCGTTCGATATCGATCGCGCCGAGAATTTCGCCGAGCTCAACATGGTCACGTGGCTCAAAGCCAAGGGACACGAAATCCGGGCGTACGCCGTACTCGCCGATGAGGGTGAAGTCGTCCTCTCCCCCGCGGGGCGCGTCGTCGTCGATGAGATTGGACAGTTCCAGCAACAGAGCCGTAGCGATCTGAGCCGCTTCGTCGCGTACGCCCTCGGCTGCCTTGACGTCGTCTGACAAGGTCGTGGCGCGGCCCATGAGGACGTCGAGTTCGTTGTGCGCGATGTCGCGGTCTACATCGTTTGTCGATTTCTTGATGCGACCTTGTAGCGGGCCGATGCTCTTGCCAAGAGTCTTCTGAGTGTTGCGAAGTTCGTCGTAACGCTGCGATGCGGTCCGACGGGCCTCATCGGCGACCAGCAATCGGTCCACGATGCTGGGATCTTCGCCGCGGGCCGCTTGACTCGCGCGGACACGTTCGGGGTCGTCGCGGACGATGCGCAGGTCAATCACGCGTGAACCCTAGGCCCCGCCTGTCGAGTTTCGATCTAGAGGTACGGCCCGCTTGGCTCGTGCTCTGAACCACCACCGGACGCAGCGCCGCCGCCTCCAGGTCCGGCGGGCAATGCACGCCGGCGCATCTCCTCGAACTGAGCCTGCGCGGACATCTGCTGGGCAAACAGTGCGGTCTGGATGCCATGGAAGAGCCCCTCAAGCCAACCAACCAGTTGGGCTTGGGCAATCCGCAGTTCGGCCTCGGTCGGGGTTCCCTCATCGGTGAACGGCAACGAAATTCGTTCCAGTTCGTCGACGAGTTCGGGGGCAAGTCCGGTCTCTAGTTCCTTGATCGAACGTTGATGGATTTCCTTGAGTCGAGCACGACTCGCTTCGTCGAGGGGCGCAGATTTCACTTCTTCGAGGAGTTGTTTGATCATGCTTCCGATGCGCATGACCTTGGCTGGCTGTTCGACCAGGTCTGCCACCGAAGTCAGTTGGCCCTCGTCGGCATCGACCACGACTTCTCCCATCGGTTGCCCGTCTGGACCGATCAGCACAACCCGATGCGATTCGTCATCTGGTCCGGCCTGGTTGGCATTGGCGTGCTTTGATGAAGGTTCGGTCATGATGTGATTGTGTCATCGGCGCTTTGGGGTGGGTCTAGTCAGGCGGAGATCCACGCCCGGCGGTGGGCCTCGATGCGCGACGACTCGCCAAATTGTCGGCGAAATTCGGACGACGCTCGGCTGTCGGTACGACATGCTGCGGTCTCGTGACTGATACGCCCGCCCTGAATCACCCGGACCTGATCATCGGTGCGGTGTTGCCGAGCGGCTACGCCATGCGCGCGCCTCGTCTAGTCGGCGACGACGGTGGTTCCGACGTTGACGCGGCGTACGCGGTCGTGAGTACGTCGGAAACTCGAGTCTCAGGGGCCAGCGATCAATCCCGTGGGGAAGTTCTTGGCGGTCTTACCGGTCACGAGAGTGACGCCGAGGGGTCACGAATCGTCTTTGATCGCGACGCGAGGCCGATCGGCTACCTCTGCATCACCGTCGACTGGGAATCACATCTTGTTTTCGTTGATGCCTACGCCGTTGATGTCTGCGGCACCGCCAGCACTCCGGCGGGACTGCTCGCGGCCTTTCTCCGGGCCGGGATTGCTCGTGCAGAGGAGATCATGCGAACTCGTGGAGCTGAATTCGCCCAGGCGGGGGATCAACCGTGGCGTGTTGCCGTGGGGTCGTTGGAGAAAGACTCCGAATATCGCGACGTCATCGTGTCGGTGGGACTCGAGCCGGTACGCGTCTTTTACCGAATGCGGATCGGTTTCGATGGCCCCGTTGCTCCTCTGGTGATTCCCACCGACGTGACGATCGGCGTTGCGACGTCCGACGAGGATCGTCAGTTGATCCACGACGCGCATGAGCGCTCGTTTGCTGATCACTGGGACTACACACCGCATTCGTTGGAGTCCTTCATCGACTATGCAACCTCGGCCTTCGGTTACGACCCGTCGAGGTGGTGGCTGTTGCGGGTGGACGGAGCGCCCGCTGGGCTTTGCGTCGGGACAGACGAATCCAAAGAGTTTGGCGACGGCTACATCAAGTGGCTCGGGATTCTCCGCGAATATCGGGGCCAAGGACTCGCAAAGTTGTTGCTACACCATGCTTTTTATGATTACTCGTCACACGGCTATGTGGGCGTACGTCTCGGTGTTGACGCGGCTAGCCCGACCGGCGCGACGCACCTCTACGAGTCGATGGGTATGGCGCCGATCGAAGCTGTTCATGTGTATAACCATGACCTCTGTTAGTCGCGACACTCGCTGGTGTGATCACCTGACGTCGAGAACGACCTTGCCGATGTGCTCACTTGATTCGATGAGTTGATGGGCGGCCACGACATCGGTGATGGGTATGTGGCGATCAATGATTGGCGCAATTCGCCCTGCTTCAATCAGTGGCCACACGACCTCGACGACCTTGGCGCAGATCGCTGCCTTCTCGTGGGTGGGTCGGCCGCGAAGTGAGGTGGCCACGACTGTCGCTCGTTTGCGCATCAAGAGATTGAGATCCAATTCAGCCTTGACACCCCCTTGCAGACCGATGACTACGAGCCGACCACCGATGGCGAGAGCCTCGACATTGCGAGCTAGGTATTTCGCGCCCATGTTGTCGAGAATCACGTCCGCACCGCGTCCATCGGTGGCGGCACTGGTTGCCTCGACGAAATCTTCCGTTCGGTAATTGATTCCGAAGCCCGCGCCGAGCGCTGCGCAACGCTCGAGTTTTTCCGCCGTACCCGCGGTTACCGCGACGCGTGCCCCGACGGCGTGTGCGAACTGAATCGCCATTGTGCCAATGCCGCTCGAGCCACCATGGATGAGGAGGAGCTCGCCGGGCTGGAGTGCCGCGGTCATCATCAAGTTTGACCAAACAGTGGCCGCGACTTCCGGCAGAGCCGCGGCGTCATGGAGTCGAACGCCGTTCGGGACTCGCATCACTTGCCCTGCCGACACGGCCACTTGCTCGGCGTACCCGCCGCCATTGAGTAACGCGAGACATTCGTCCCCCCTGGCCCAACCCTGGACGGCGGCCCCCACTTCGCGGATTGTGCCCGAGCATTCGAGCCCCAGGTAGGGGCTCGCGCCTGGCGGCGGTGGGTAGAAGCCGCGACGCTGCATGATGTCGGCGCGATTGACTGCCGTCGCCGCGACGTCGATGACCACCTCGTCGGGCGCGGCGGTCGGGTCGTCAACCGCTCGCCATTTCATGCCTGCGGCGTCACCAGGTTCATCGACCACGATTGCGTGCACAAGGCGACCGTACCGGCGTACGGCGTACACCACTGGTCGTGGTCAGGCACACTGCGTTGTCGAATCGGGAGGTGGCCGGAGTGGATCGCGGAGACGACCAGGAAAACGCTATCGTGGTGACGTCGATCGTCGCCGGTGTTGCGACGATCACGATGACGCGACCCGAACGACGCAACGTGTTGGACTTCGACTCGATCGGTGCCCTTCAAGCGGCTTTTGACCGGTGTGCTGGTGACGACGTACGAGTGGTCGTGCTCGCGGCAATCGGACCGACCTTTTGCGCGGGGGCCGATCTGGCTGGAGCGGCGGCGGCGTCCGAGGGCTCGTTTGCTTCGAGTGCGCCCGCCGCACTGTCGACGCTGCTGACCGTCATGATCGAGCACCCGAAACCGATACTTGCCGCCGTTGAAGGGGACGTGTTTGGTGGAGGCAACGGCCTCGTTGCCGCGTGCGATATCGCGGTGGCTTCAGAGTCGGCACGTTTCGCATTCTCCGAAGTCCGAGTGGGCGTCGCGCCTGCGGTTGTCTCGGTTGTGTGTCTTGCTCGGATGAATTCCCGGGCGGCATCGCGGTTGATGTTGACCGGAGAGCGGGTCTCGGCCTCGGCCGTACTCGATGCGGGACTGATCACCGAAGTCGTCGAAGACGGGGCGGTGGTTGCGCGGGTACGGGCGTACGTCGACCAACTCCTTCGCGGCGGACCGCAAGCGGTGGCCGCGACCAAGGAATTGTTGCGCC
>JBBRLC010000110.1:0-5441 GCA_038231595.1 Candidatus Nanopelagicales bacterium
AGCAACGGCTGGGCTGTTGAAGATGGAGTCAAGGCTGACGAAGACCTTTACGCGTTCTTCAATCAGAGCGTCGGTGCGCCGAATCGCGTGTACGTCTGGGGCGATTCGCTCGGTGGTCTCATCACTCAGACAGTTGCTGAAAAAGATCCGTCCTGGGTCAGTGGCGTAGCGCCGTTCTGCGGTGCGTTGGCGGGATTGATTCCAAACTTGGACCTGGCGCTCGATGTTGAGTACGGCGTTAAGTCGCTGATCTATCCACAACTCCAACTCACGGGCTATGCGACCTACGAAGATGCAGTCAAGAATTGGGAAGGCGCGGCGAAAGCAGTCATTGCCGCCGCGGCGGATACGGCCGGTGGGGGCACCGCGAAGGTGCTCTACTTGGGCGCACTTGTCGATGGTCCCGGCAAGACAAAGACCTACGACGGTTCCAATATCCAGTCCACTGTCAAAGCCACGGTGGAGTCGATTCTTACCGCCGTCGGCTACGGCACATTCGGTCGTTACGACATCGAACAGCGTTTCGGCGGAAATGTGTCGTCCAATGACGGCGTCGACTACTCGGCTCGGATTTCGGTTGCCGACACGGCGCTTATTGACGCTGTGACTGCTGGGGCCGTTGCATCGGCGAACGCCGCGATGGCGGGTGGAACGCGAGTCACTGCCGACGCGGCATCAGTGGAAAAGGCCCGAGCGACCGGTGGTGATCCGAAGGGGGTCGTTGTCGCTCCCACGATCACAATGCACACGGCCGCGGACCCTCTGGTCATCGTGCAGAACGAGTCGTTCTTCCGCAATCGGTACGCCGTTGCGGCCGCAGCTGGCCGATCGACAGCGGACCTCGTTCAGTACTACACCGTGCCTCCCGCGACCTATTCGGAGACGACGGGCGCTCCGTTCGGCGCGGGTCACTGCAACTTCACGGCGGAGACGCGGGTGGCCGTGATCGGATTGTTGGATCAGTGGGTCAAGCAGGGCGTCACACCATCTGGCGGATCTGCGGTCGCGGTGATGCCAGCGACGACGACAGGCTTCTCGCCGATCTTCGCGCCCGGCCCGTGGCCGGAGCCCGCGCTGGTCGCCGCCACGACGGGATGACGCAAAGGTCTGCTCGTTGAAAGTTCGGTTGTTTGGCCGCCCGACACGGGCAGGTTCGATTCTCGCTGTCGTTATTGCGCTACTGGTTGTGGGGCTATTGGGCAGTGGCCTCGGGCGCGGCTACGTCCTCACCCACGACATGGTGTTCGTCCCGCGTCAGTCGTTCCTGCCAGGGTTCTTCGGCCTCGGTGGCGGACTACCCCGAGCTGTGCCGCAAGATGCGATCGTCGCTGCGCTGACGCATCTCGCACCGGGTTGGGTCTGGCAACACCTCGCGCTGGTGGCCGCGATTGCGCTTGCAGGGCTCGGCGCGTCGCGACTGATACGGACAGAACCATTGTGGGTCCGCTGCTCCGCAGCGACGCTCGCCGGGTGGAATCCCTGGTTCGTTGAACGGCTCTATCAAGGCCACTGGGCCTTGCTGCTGGGTTACGCCGTGCTGCCATGGGCGATGGCGGCGGCTCGCGACGTACGCCGCACACGACCGGGTGCGACGGCTCGATTGCTGGTGTGGATCGCCTTGGGCTCACTCGTTGCTACGTCGGGCTTGATGGTGTTGATCGTGTCCGTGCCGGTGGCCGTGATTCGTGCCACCGCCATCGGGAGGCGCACCAAATCACTTGTTCTGCTAGGTGGACTCGTACTTCAACTCCCGTGGTTGGTTCCTTCACTCATCAATCCAGCTTTGTCCTCGAGGGACAGCGGGGGCGTCTCGGCATTTGGCCTACGCCCGGAAGGCAGTTGGGGCACGTGGATCACTGCCCTCGGGCTTGGGGGTTTTTGGAACTCTGAGGTCGCACCGGGTACGCGTGGCAGCGTGCTGGCGCTCCTAGTCGCCGCCGCATTGGTGATACTCGTCGGGTTTGGTTGGCGCTCTTATCGACGCATCTTGGGTCGCGCTGTCGCCTACTCGCTTGCGGGGTCCGCAGCGGCCGGTTGGATTTGTGCGTGCGTGGCCGCCACCCCGGCGGGACAGCGCGTCCTGGTGTGGCTGATCGATCACATCGCGGGTGCGGGGTTGCTGCGTGACACCCACAAACTGTTGGCCCCGCTGGCTTTGCTCATCGCCGTGGCCGCGCCATTGGGGGTCGCGCGGCTCATTGTGCGACTGGCGGATCCGGCCGTTCGTGGCGTGCTGATTGCTGGCCTGCTCGCCGCTCCGTTCATCGCACTGCCCGATGCCGTTTGGGGCGGCGTTGGACGGCTGGACGCCGTGACCTACCCCCATGACTGGTTCACCGTTCGGAACTTGTTGCACGATGACACCAGAGTTGGTGATGTCGCGGTGCTCCCGTGGTCGACTTTTCGGTCCTTCGCCTGGAACGACCATCGCACGGTGTTAGACCCTGCGCCTCGCTGGATGCCTCGCTCGTCTGTGACGGCGGACACCTTGTTTGTGCTACACGGACCAACGTTGGTCGCAATCGAGGGCGAGGACCCACGTGCCGCGCGTATCAGCTCTGCAATTGAAGCAGGCCGGCCCCTTGCGCCCGCACTCGCCGCCGACGATGTGAGGTTCGTGCTCAACGAGTTGGGAACGCCAGAGTCTCAAGTGCCCCCCAACTTGGCTGGACTTACTCCGCTCTACCGCGGAACGGACCTTGAGGTGTACGTCGTTCCGAGTTCAACCACCTCGTCGACACCCACTGGGTGGCATGTGCTCGCGGTCGCGCTCGCGGACCTCCTCGCGATCGGCGTACTTACCTTCGCCTTCGCCGTGATGATCTCCGCCTCGATCTCCGGGGCGATCGCGCGCCGCAGGGGGCGCTAAGGCAACTATTCGCTGTTACGGTGGGGTCAGTTCTTTACTCGTACGAAGCCCGTGGGAGGTGCGATGAACGGCGTGGTGGTAGGGATTCTTGCTGCTCTCCTGGGTGGAGTCATCGCCGTTGGGGCCGCGCTTGGTTTGGTGGCAAACCAATCCGCGCCGCCACCGCCAGTGAACAAGCCGTTCATCGTCTACGGCAGTAACTGAGCAAGATCTCTTCGAGTTCGGCCGCCGACCGTTCCCACGTGAATTGGGAAGCGTGGGCAATGGCATGGGCTGACAATCGTTTTCGTCGTTCGTCGTCCATCATCAAATCTCGTACGGTGTTATGAAACTCCTCGACGCTGTCGACGAGTACACCGGTACTGCCGTCGACAATCGCCTCGACCACACCACCGGCGTCGCGGAATGCGACTGTGGCAGTCCCCTGAGCGCCCGCTTCCAAGATTGCCAACCCCCAACCCTCCTTGAGCGACGGCAACAACGCCAACCGTGAGCGGGCAAGAACGTCGGCCTTCTCTTGTTCGGAGACGTAGCCAGCGAGGCGCACCCGATCGCTCACGCCAAGTTCTTGCGCGCGTCGGGACAATTCCCCAGCCCAATATCCGTGACCGAGGATCTCTAACTGCACGTCAGGCATCTCCGGCAGTAAGTGGGCGAGAGTTTCGATCGCGATTTCGACCCGTTTGTGGGGAACGAGCCGACCCAACACCACCAGCGTGGGTGGCGAAGGTGTCGCGGGGACGTTTGGGGGGAGCGAGCGATCAAGGCCTGAGTAGACGACGTCGATGCGATCCCGATCGACGCCGAGACTTGTGAGGTCATGACGCGTCGTCTCCGAGACGGTGACGTAGCGAGATCGCCGATATACCGCAGGGGCCGCGCGACTTTCCAACCACCAGCCGAAGCGTGCCCGTCGGGGATCGAAGACTTCGTTCCATTGTTCGCGGTGGACGTGATGAACCAGTGAGATCACCGGCACTCGAGTGACCAAGGGAGTCCAAAACGGCACTCCGTTGTGTACGTCGATGATCACGTCGTAACGACGACTGGCGCCTAACGCCGCGCGAAGACCGCGTGGATAGACGGTATATCGCCCACCCCGACGGACGACCTGTCGACCATCAACTGATTCTCGAGCCAATGAACCAGGAAATCTCGCCGACTGAATCGTGACGTCATGCCCGCGAGCGGCCAGGTAGGTCGTGGTGCGGTGCAGGAAGATTTCTGCGCCACCGGCCTCCGGATGATGTTCGTCTCGCCAGGACAACACCAGGATCCGCAGCGGGTTGGCGGCTACGGGTAACTCGGAGTGGCCAGGCATTCGTGCACTGTAGTAACGCTGACAATTGTTCGCGCGTGGGTGACTCACGAGTCAGCCAGCGGTTCCTAGACTGCCGCAATGACGTCGGGCCAGCGTGGGGGTGAGCCGATGTCGCGATCAATCCGGTTGCTGCAAGGTTTCGCAGTCGAGCAGACCCACCCCGACTACTTCTATGGGCTCCTGGCGAGAGACTCCGTACGAATGATTGGCGAGTACGCCGGACTCGCCGGCTCGCTCGTCGTGGACGTCGGGGCCGGGCCCAAGCAGTTTGGCGAGAGTTTCCTGGCGGCAGGCTCGAGTTACATCGCGGTCGATCACGACGCCGGATCCCTTCAGCCGCTCGGGCATCGCCGCGCCGCTGCCGTCGTGGGCAGTGGACAAGCGCTACCGATCGCGCGAAACAGTGTCGACGTTGCCTTCTGCAGCAATGTTTTTGAACACGTGCGGGAACCCGAGTCGCTCGCCAACGAAGTAGTCCGGATCACTAAGCCCGGTGGCGTGGCCGTCGTGTCTTATACGAATTGGCTTTCGCCATGGGGCGGCCACGAGACATCGCCATTCCACTATCGCGGTGGCAAGTGGGCAATTGATCGCTACACGCGTCACTACGGTTTCGCCCCGAAGAACCGCGTTGACGAAACGTTGTTTCGCACGTCAGTTGCTCAAGGTTTGGCGTGGGCAAAGTCGTGCGCCGGGGCGCAATTGCTCGATGCGAGGCCGCGCTACTACCCACGTTGGACTCGGCGGATCGTTGAGGTTCCGGGCCTGCGCGAGGTGGTGACGTGGAACCTGTGGCTCTTAATGCGCAAGATCTGACCGAGCCCCCCCGCGTCGTCAGGCGCGGTCGTCAGGCCATCGGTGCACTCGTTCTGGTTGCCGTCGCTTTCATCCAAGCGGGTACCCAGATCGTTGCGGACACAAAACTCGATCTCGTTGTTGATCCCGGCCGTTTTATGGCGCGGTCCTTGCAGGCGTGGGATCCGCAAGCGGCATTCGGACAGATCCAAAACCAGGCGTACGGCTATCTGTTTCCGATGGGGCCGTTCTTCTGGCTGGGTGATCTCAGTGGGGTGCCCGCCTGGTTTATCCAACGTTCGTGGTGGTGCCTGCTGCTGCTCGTTGCTTACACCGGAGTTTTGCGCCTCGCGTCGTTGTGGGGAATCGGCACGTCAACGACCCGGATTGTTGGTGCGCTGTCGTACGCGTTGTCGGCTCACCTGCTCGCAGCGCTGGGTCTCATTTCCGCCGAGG
>JBBRLC010000111.1:0-5422 GCA_038231595.1 Candidatus Nanopelagicales bacterium
AGATACAGGTGGCTACGCAGCCACGACCCCGCCGTGACAGCACCATCCGTGCGCCACGAATCCCCACGGGTAAACGACTGAGTCAGGCGTAAATCAACCGATTCCATCCGGGCTCGGGCCGTGTGCGAACGCCGAACCAGGTCTTTGACCACACCACCGGGCAGGGAGTCAATGTCTAGCTGCTGAAGTTCGGTGAGAACGTCATCGAGTGACTCCATCAAGACCCGGGCGCGGGCAACGTCGGCCGACTCTTGATCGTGTGAATTTGACACTGTCCCCACCCCCCAGCGGTCTTGCCACGTCAGCGCGATACTCGCACCTGAACTCGAACCTGAACTCGAACCTGAACTCGAACATTTACTCGAACATGTGTTCGAATCAGTACCTAGACGATAAGGGAGACTGGCGACACTTTCAAGCCCATTGCACCACTAATTCCTGTTGTGTCCCAACGACTTTCCGGGATCGACAGTTGTGGAAAACGTCGTGGTTCCTGAGTCGCCGTTGGGGCGTACCAACAACACCAAATCGGTGCACCTGAAAGCCGACATGAATGCTGAGAAAGTTCAATAGGTTTGAGCAGGTGCCACATTCATGGAAGGAACCTGAGGGGACGTTTAAGCAGAAAACTGGACGGGTTAGGAGGGCCAGATGTGGTCGGTGGGGGTTGAGTCCAGCGGTCCGCCTTCGTGACATTTGTCTGTCCGATAGGCATCGGGCATGTCGGGATACACCGAGATCCAGTAGGCCAGTGCGAGTCGGCGAGCTTGAATCGGCGTTGCGCCAAGACGCTGTGCAGTCGCCGCGTCGTTTTGCATCGCTCGACAATCCGTAGTGGCTTCGTTGAATTCCCCGCGCAAGTGATTCGCTTCGTGTGACACCACGTGCACGGCGATGATCTGGTCCCGTGTCGGATTGTTGCGGTCTGAGCGCAAGTACGCCATGAGGTAGTTGCACGTGTCGTACGAGATGAATGCGGTGCTGTCGACCGTTCCGTTTTCATCGAAGTTCACGTGCCCCAGTTCGGCTCCGGCGTAGGTCCATGTGGCGCCGAAGCTTTGACACGTAACCCCGCTGGAGGTGGGAGAGATGGCCCGGGTGGCGTTCGAGAGCAGCGACTCAGAGGATCGGAAGTCCCACTCCAGATATCCCAGGCCGATGACCATGATGGCGACCAACGCGATCGAGATGCGGGCCGGCCGACCCAGCATGAAAGCGCGCCCAATCAGGACGATCAGGAACGCCGCGAACGCTAAGAGCAGATAGAGACGCACCCAGTAGTAGTCGGCTTCCGAAGCGCCGCGCTTCAGTCTGCGGGCAGCGAGATCGTTCGCATCGGTGTGATGACCGTGGTGATACGACGATCGTGTGGCTCCACCGGAATTGCCCCGGCGGGAAGGATTTCGTTGTCGTAAACCACCGCGACGATCGCCGTCTGGCTCGGTGGGTCGGATCCGGAAGCGCCGACGAGGTCGACAAGGAGTCGGTCGTAGTAGCCCCCGCCTTGACCAAGCCGATGTCCTAGGAGGTCCACCGCGAGCGCCGGGATCACCAGGACGCCGACGTGATTAGCCACAAGACCCTCGGCTCCTTTCCCGACGGAGGGACCCACTGGCTCGTTGATCCCGTACCTCCCGGGCCGAAGCCCGGAGCCGTCGGTGTACCGACACCACTCGAGCACCCCAGCGTCGCGAGCACGAGGCACGAGGACCTGCATCCCCTCACCACGCCAGGCATCGAGGAGTGGACTGGTGCCGGGTTCGAACTCCATTGAGATGTACGCCGCCGCAGTTCGCGACGACGTCTCTCGATCCAGGAGGAATTGCTGTACTTGTTCCGCGATGCCTTTGGCGCCTGCAATCCGGGTCCGTGCGTCCCGGTCGCGTCGCTTTGCGCGGATAGCACGGCGAAGTCGGGACTTCTCGCTTGCTCCATCCCGCTCGACCTCTGGCCGCTCACCTTCGCCCACGACCGACATCCTGCCTCGTCAACGTCGTAGGCTCCGCGACATGCGGGTGACCAAAGCAGTTGTGCCGGTAGCCGGGATGGGGACTCGATTCCTTCCGGCCACCAAGGCCACCCCCAAGGAAATGCTCCCCGTCGTGGACAAGCCGGCTATCCAGTACGTCGTCGAGGAGGCGGTCGCAGCGGGGCTCGACGACCTCTTGTTTGTCACAGGTCGCAGCAAGCGATCCCTTGAAGATCACTTCGATCACAACCAAGAACTCGAGAGTCTCCTTGTCGCCAAGGGCGACGCCGATCGACTACGGCTCGTACAAGACGCAACGAATCTCGCCCGTATTCACTACGTACGCCAAGGCGAGCCCCTAGGTCTCGGTCACGCCGTCGCACAAGCGGCTTTGCACGTCGGGAATGAACCCTTCGCCGTGCTTCTGGGGGATGACCTCATCGATCCCCGCGACGCCGTACTGCCTCGCATGCTTTCGGCTCGAGAACGTTTCGGCGGCACAATCGTGTGTCTGATGGAAGTTCCGCGCGAGCAGGTTCACCTCTACGGCTCGGCCGCGGTCGAACCAACCGATTCCGCGGACGTCTTTCGCGTGACCGATTTGATCGAGAAGCCCAAACCGGAAGAGGTCAAGAGTTCGTTCGCGGTGATTGGACGTTATGTCATCGACGCGGTGGTGTTTGAGGTACTCGAAAAGACAGCGCCAGGTCGCGGCGGCGAGATCCAACTGACCGACGCGTTGCGAACGCTTGCCGTCGATGTCGACTCCGCTTCGGGCGGCGGTGTCCACGGCGTTGTCTTCCGCGGGCGACGTTATGACACTGGGGACCGGTTGTCCTACCTGCAAGCCGTTGTCCAGATTGCGTGCGAGCGTGAGGATCTCGGAGCTGACTTCCGAGAGTGGCTCACGGCCTTCGTGGCCAAGCAAAGTTGAGCGACCAGGTGGGGATACGGACGGTCGAAGAGCACCTATCCAAAGTCCTGGAAGCCACGCGATCCTTGGCGGCACTCGACGTGACCTTGGTTGATGCCAACGGATGCGTCTTGGCGGCCGATGTTCTCGCTCCCTGGCCTAGTCCGCCCTTCGACACCGCAGCGATCGACGGCTTTGCGATTCGTGTCAGCGACGTAGCCCAGGCGACCGCCGAGAACCCCGTGCGGTTGTCGGTCATCGATGACGTGCCTGCGGGATATCGCGCAACTGAGTCCGTTCGACCGGGTACCGCGATCCGGTTGAGTTCCGGCGCGCTTTTGCCCGACGGCACGGAAGCCGTAGCCCCGCGCGGTCTCGGTGACGTGTCGGCGATGACCGTTTCTGTGACCACTCCTATTGCTCCGTACGCGAACACTCGTCGTCGCGGTGAAGACGTCGAACTCGGTACGTCCGTGCTGTCTGAAGGCGACGTGCTGGGACCTCGGAAGTTGGCACTGCTGGCATCCGTTGGTGTCGGTCGTGCGCCCGTTCATCCCAAGCCGCGGGCTGTCGTCATTTCGGTGGGTGCGGAACTCGTTCAAGAAGGAACTCCTTTGGTGCCAGGGCTGGTACCCGACGCATTGGGCGTCATGATCGCTTCGGCCGTCATTGACAGTGGAGCGGACGCATTCCGCGTTGGCCCTGTGCCCGATCACCAGAAGGCGCTGCTCAGCACGCTTGAAGATCAACTAGTGCGCGCCGACCTTGTCATCATTGTTGGCGCCGTGTCAGAAACTGCAAGGGCTGCAGTTGAATCCACCCTCGCCCAAGTTGGCTCAATTGAGAGCGTCAATGTCGCGATGGAGCCGGGCAGTCGCCATGTTCATGGGCAGGTCGGCCTCGACGAAGTTCCCGTTTTTGCCCTGCCCAGTAGTCCGATGGGCTGCTATGTCGCCTTTGAGGTCTTTGTTCGCCCGGTGCTTCATCGGATGGCCGGACATCACGACATCTATCGACCGGTAGTCCGCGCGGTAGCTGCTGCGGGGCTTCGTTCCCCTGCCGGTGTGCGTTCGTTTGTGCGCGCAAATCTGGTGGTGGACGGTGGGCGTTACGTCGTACACCCCACTATTGATGACGAGGAATACCACCTTGCGCCACTCGCCACGACTGATGCACTCATCGTCATCCCTGACAACGTCACTGAGGTACGACCCGGTGACGCGGTTGTGGTGATGCGACTTGACAAGAAATGAGCGGACGAAACATGTCGTCGATGTGGCCGGTTCGACTCATTGAAGGTCCAGTGGTTCTGCGACCGCTGCACCGCACCGATCGGGCGCGCTGGATTGAACTTCGTCGGCGGAATTTGGAATGGCTGCAATCGTGGGAAGCGACCGTGCCGGATATCTCGACCGAATCGGCACCGAGTTTCTCAGCAATGGTTCGCCGACTTCGTCACGAAGCACGCGAAGGGCGAACATTGCCCTTCGTGATCGCCTACAACGACGAACTCGTCGGTCAACTCACTGTCGGTGGGATCACCTGGGGTTCGCTTCGGTCTTGTTTCGTCGGCTATTGGATTGATCGCGAATATGCAGGTCGAGGTATCACTCCGACGGCTGTGGCGATGGCGGTTGACTATCTCTTCGATCGCGCAAATCTTCATCGAGTCGAGATCAACATTCGGCCGGAAAACGTTGCGAGCAAACGCGTGGTTGAGAAGCTCGGATTTCGTGAGGAGGGCATCCGAGCTCAATACCTACACATCGATGGGGACTGGCGCGACCACCTGTCGTATGCCGTCAATGCCGAAGAAGTACCTGGTGGTCTGCTCCAGCGATGGAAGGCAACCAGGTCTGCAGCGACGTGAGATGCGACACGCCGATGCTGGCAGAGGGGGCCGCTGCCGATTTCCACGCCTGAACGCACGTACGGTTGGGTCTTGTGACGGGACTCATCTATGCGGCCATCATCGCGATGTGGGCCGTCGTTCTCGTACCAATGTGGCTGCGCGGACATGATCGAGCCAGTGAATCCCGATCGATAGACCGTTTCGAGGGCGCGATGCGCACCTTGCGTCGCAGCCCTTCTCTGGCCCGACGCAACGCCCGCTCACCAGGGCTTGCTACCACTGAACCGGGCATCGTGGAATCGCGCGCCTTTGAGATGGCGGCCGTGAACGAGCCGCGAATCTCGGCTGCTCGAGTCGACGATGCCGAGAGGGACTCCGCCTCCGACTTCGCTCCGGTGGGCTCACCTCAAGCGCGGTTGAGATCAGCGGCCGCCGCCCGACAGCGGGCAGCGTCTCGGCGTCGCACCATCTTGATGCTCCTCGGTGCCGTCCTACTTGGCGTCGGCGGTTTGGTCTTGACGCACCGGTTGCAACCGATCGCGCTCGTCATCCCCGGCGTACTTCTGCTCGGATTTGTGGTGCTGGCTCGGCGTCAGGTTCGGTTGGCTGACCTGTCTCGACGCCGACTTGAGCGTTCGTTGGCTTTGGGCTCGCAGGCGCGGGACAGTTCGTCGCGGCGTACGTCGTC
>JBBRLC010000112.1:0-5377 GCA_038231595.1 Candidatus Nanopelagicales bacterium
ACGGCGTCGGCGAAGGCGTCGCCTCGCGCGGCATAGTCGCGGTACATGTCCCACGATGCGCATCCGGGCGCCAGCAACACCGTGTCGCCGGGGCGCGCGAATGCGGCGGCAGCGCGCAGGACGTCGAGCATGGCTCCAGTGTCGATGCGATCGACCTCTGCGACCGGTACATCCGGTGCGTGTCGCTCCAGCGCGGCACGGATCACCCCCCGATCGGCACCCAACAGGACCACACCGCGCATCCGGTGCGCCTCGGCAAGCACGAGTTCGTCAAATGCTTGACCCTTGGCCAGTCCCCCTGCGATCCAGACGACCGAGTCATAGCCCCGCAACGACGTGAGCGCGGCGTGGGCATTCGTGGCCTTGGAGTCGTCGATAAAACGCACCCCATTGACCGCGCCGACGTCGGCGATGCGATGCCCGGCGGGGGTGAATGCTCGAAGCCCCGCGCCGACCGAGGTGGGCTTGACGCCGTACGCCCGTGCCAACGCGGCCGCCGACAATGCGTTGGCGACGTTGTGCGGCGCAAACGGCGTGACGTCGTGGACGCTGGCAAGTTCCAGCGCGCTGTCGCGGCGATTGTCGAGGAACGCTCGGTCCACGAGGTACTCGTCAACGACGCCCAGCATCGAGGGAGCCGGCGTACCCAAGGTGAATCCGATCGCTCGTGCCCCCTCGATGACATCCGCTTCCGCGACGAGGCGTTCGGTTTCGGGATCGGCGACGTTGTAGACGCAGGCCAGTTGCACGCGCTCATAAATCTGCGCCTTGCTGTGACGGTAGGCATCGAACGAGCCGAAGAAATCAAGGTGGTCTTCAGCCAGGTTCAAACACACCGACGCCAGTGGGCTCATCGTGTGCACGAAGGGCAGTTGCGGTGCTCCCACTTCGATCGCGATCACGTCGAGGTCGTCGTGCATGACGGTGTCGACCAGCGAAACCCCGATGTTGCCCGCCGCGCGAGTACGCCGACCGTCAGCTGTCAACATCGATTCGAGCATCAGCGTGGTGGTGGTCTTGCCGTTCGTGCCCGTGATGCACAACCAGGGTGCCGGGTTGTCGATAGGCCGAAGTCGCCACGCGAGTTCGAGTTCTCCCCATACGGGGACCCCAGCGCAAATCGCCGCGTCAATGATCGCAGCGCTGGGGCGTAGTCCCGGTGACACGACGAGGACGTCCAACCCGTCGGGGAGCGTGTCGCCGTCGCCGAGGCGTACCGAGACCTCAAGCGTTTCCAAAATGGCGGCTCGTTCGCGTTGCGTTGACCCGTCGCTGGCATCCACCACCTGCACCGCGGCACCGAGTTGCATCAACGCGTCGGCGCAGGCGTACCCGGCGATCCCGAGTCCGGCGACTCCCACACGGAGCCTCGACCAGTCCGAATCTCGATCAAACGACGCGACGTTGATACGCGTGGTCATGACGCAATCGATTTCATGCCTTGCGAACCCACTCGGCGTAGAACAGTGCGAGGCCGCCGGCGATACACAGTCCCTGGATGATCCAAAAGCGAACCACGATTTGAATCTCGGGCCAGCCCAGCATTTCGAAGTGGTGATGTAACGGCGCCATCCTGAACATCCGCTTGCCGGTGAGTTTGTAAGACCCCACTTGACCGATCACGCTCAGCGCGATGATGACGAACAGACCCGCAAACAGAGGTAGCAGGAGTTCGGTCTTGGTCATGATCGCCAGCCCGCTGATCGCACCACCTAGCGACAGTGACCCGGTATCGCCCATGAAGATGCGCGCGGGTGAGGTGTTCCACCAGAGGAAGCCGAAGCAGGCGCCAGCGCAGGCGGCCGCGAAAATGGCCAAATCAAGTGGGTCACGAACTTCGTAGCAATGGTTGAACACACCAAAGGAGCAGTTCTGGCCGTACTCCCACACCGACATCAACGTGTACGCGACGAACGTCATCACGGCGGCACCGCACGCCAGGCCGTCAAGACCGTCAGAGAGGTTGACGGCGTTGGTGGTCGCTGTGACGAGGAACCAAATCCAAATCAGGAAAAGCGCGAGCGGCAAGATGACTGCGGTGTCGCGGACGAATGACAACGCCATCGATGCGGGCGCCTGTCCGCGGTTGTCCACGAATCGAATGGCCAACAGCGCGAACGTCACGGCGGCAACAGCTTGGCCGACTAACTTTGTGCGGGCTCGAATACCGGTCGATCGTTGCCGGAATATTTTCATGTAGTCGTCGGCGACGCCCACCGACCCGAGCCCGACCATGAGTCCTAACGCCAAGATCCCTGATGCGGACGGCGGTCGCCAGGCGATCAGATGCGTCGCGGTGTAGCCAACAACGACCGCGACGATAATGGCCAGTCCGCCCATTGACGGCGTACCCCTCTTACCTTCGTGCGCGGGGTACGGCTCTTCAACAGTCGACTCCCGAATCGCTTGGGAATAGCCCTTGCGCCGCAGGAGGGCGATCAGCACGGGAGTGCCGAGCAACGTCATCACGATCGCGATACCGCCCGCGAGTACGACCAGTCTCACCTGCGCGTCTCCGACTCTCCGCGACGTTCAGGGGGGGCGGCAAGCAAGTCTGTGGCCACCCGCTCAAGTCCGACCGAACGTGACGCCTTGATCAGGACCACGTCACCTGGCTGTATCGCCGATTCGAGGAACTCCGACGCAGCGACCACATCGAGCACGTGCACGATCGCCTCCTCGTCAAGTCCCGCTCCCCGAGCGCCGTCGATGACGCTGCGAATCCCCTCGTCATCACCGACGACGACGAGATGGGCAACGCCCATCTCTACCGCGAGAGCCCCGACCCGTCGGTGAGCCTCGCCGGAGGTGGGGCCAAGCTCACGCATTTCGCCCAGCACTGCCCACGTGCGGCGGCCCTGCGCCATCACCTGCAAGGCCTTCAGGGCGGCGGCCATCGATTCGGGGTTGGCATTGTAGGCATCGTTAATCACCGTCACTCGCCCCGGCGAAGTTGACACCTCCATTCGCCAGGCACTGCGCTGAACGACGCGGGCCAGGGCGCCCGCGATGTCAGCGAGTTTCTGACCCAGACCGAGGGCAACACATGCGACGGCGAGCGCGTTGGAGACCTGATGCTCACCGATCAGCGCCAGTGACACCTGCGCGCGCTCGCCGTTGTATTCGAGCACAAACGTCGGGCGACCTAACCCATCGAGACGTACCTCACTGGCTGAGACCTCACCCCGCGCGCCAAAAGTCATCACGCGGCCCCTGGATCGCGCTGCCATGGCTGCTACGCGTGAATCGTCTGCGTTAAGCACCGCCACACCCGAGGGCGAACAGGCCGCAACCAGTTCGCACTTGGCTTGCGCGATGATCTCTCTGGTGCCGAATTCACCGACGTGAGCACTACCCACGTTGAGGACGACCGCCACGTCGGGGCGTGCGATGGAACAGAGGTACTCGATGTGTCCGAGTCCGCGCGCACCCATCTCGAGCACCAAGAATTCGGTCTGCGCATCGAGAGCCAAAACGGTGGTGGGAACACCGATTTCGTTATTGAACGATCCCATCGGCGCGATCGTCGGACCGATCTCGGCCAGCACTTGCGCCAACATGTCTTTGGTTGTCGTCTTCCCTGAAGACCCGGTGATCGCAACCACGGTGCAGGACGACTTTGATCTGACGTGATGAGCGATCTGACCCAACGCCACGATCGTGTCGTCGACCGCGATGAAATGAACCGTCGATGCACGGGCATCGGCGGCGAATTGCCGCGACACCACGGCTGCTACTGCTCCACGGGCCAGCGCAGCGCCGACGAAGTCGTGTCCATCAAAGGAATCCCCGGCGATTGCGACGAATAGATCGCCGGGCGACGTAGTCCGGGAGTCGATGCTCACACCAGTAATCACTATCGTTGCGAGATCCTCACCGGCGGCGAACGGGGTGACCTCTGACAAGGCGCTGGTGATCGCGTCAACGACTTCGCCGAGCGTAACGTCAATCATGGGGTCACACCGGAGAGAGCTTCGCGCAGGATTTGCTCCGCTGTTTCCCGGTCATCAAAGTGCGTGATCTCGCCGCGTATTTCCTGACCCGTCTCGTGACCCTTGCCCAGGATCGCGACAACGTCTCCGGATTTCGCGCCGGTCAAGACGTAAGCAATGGCGTCGTGGCGGTCGCCTATTTCAATCGTGGGGGCACGGACATCGCGAGACACCGATGTCACGCCGCTAAGAACATCACGGCGAATTGCAGCGGGGTCTTCTGAGCGTGGATTGTCATCGGTGATCACCACGGCATCGGCGAGTTCGGCTGCGACTGCCCCCATGAGTGGTCGTTTCGCCGAGTCTCGATCACCACCACATCCGAGTAAGACCCAGAGCCGACCACCGTTGACGCTCGGTCTCATTGCACTCAGTACGCGACCCACGGCGTCGGGGGTGTGGGCGTAGTCGACGACCACGGCGAAGTCTTGTCCGACATCGATACGTTGCATGCGTCCGGGAACCCCGATGGCGTGTGAAAGTCCATCGGCTACCGCGCCGACGTTGTAGCCCGCGGCGACCAGGGCCACAAGCGCGCCGAGCGAGTTAGCGACGTTGAATCGACCGGGCATCGCCACCCGCAGCGTGACACCGATACCACCAGGACCAAGGACATCCACATGGGTCGCGCCAGCATCGTCGGTTGTCATGTTGCTGACATACCAGTCGGCATCGGAGTCAACGGCGTACGTAGTGATGTCGAGAACTGATTCACGGGCGAGGCGTTGTCCCCACTCGTCATCGACGCAGACGACACCGAGTTCGCTGCGAGCGGTGGTGAACAAGTCGGCTTTGGTGGCGTAGTACTCCTCCATGGTGTGATGAAAGTCCAAATGGTCCTGGGTAAGACCGGTAAAGACGCCCACCCGAAATCGAGTTCCATCCACGCGACCCAAGGCCAGCGCGTGACTCGAAACTTCCATCGCGACTGCAGTCACACCACGCTGTTTCATGACGCCAAGCAACGCTTGAACTTCAGAGGCCTCCGGGGTCGTGCGCACCGACTCGATCGGTAGGTCGCCTGCGTGTGAGCCGACAGTGCCGATCAACCCCGTTGACACGCCCTGACGCATGAGCGCCGAGTCGATCAGATGTGCGACCGTCGTCTTGCCGTTCGTGCCGGTAATACCGATGACGGTCATCGCGTCAGACGGATTGCCGTAAACACTGGCCGCGATCTCTCCGAGCAGCGCTCGAGGATCTCGAGTCACCAGCACTGGTAGCCCGGATTGAACTGCCCGCCTCAGGCCAGCCGGATCGGTGATGATTGCCGACGCGCCGGCGCGACGAGCGTCGGAGGCAAAGTCAGCTCCGTGCATCACGAAGCCACGAATCGCGGCGTACAAATCACCGGGTAACACCAGTCGTGAATCGTGAGTGATACC
>JBBRLC010000113.1:0-5349 GCA_038231595.1 Candidatus Nanopelagicales bacterium
AAGGCGGGCAACCCCGGCGGGAACATCGCGTTGCGGAAAAAGCCCCACACGCCTTGGTGCTTCATACCTAGGTACATATAGACGACGTAGACGATCAGAGCCAGCCCGAGCGGAAACATGAATCGCGACATCACCGGGAACTGCGCGAAGGGCAGCGCACCCATGAAGTTCATGATCCAGACGAAGAAGAACAACGACGTCAGGAAGGGGACGAACTTGTCGCCCTCCTTGCCGATGACCTCGCGCGCGATTCCGTCGCGTACGAAGAGGTAGCCGACTTCGCCGACCAATTGCGTCTTACCGGGCACTAGCTTCGGGCGACGGAAGGCGACCAAAAAGAACGTCACGATGATGGCGCTGCCGATAAACATCAGCACGACAGCCTTGTTGATGTGGAAGTCGAGGCCCAACACGGAGAACGACACGTAGGGGTCGAAGAAGAAGATGTCGCCACTGGGCGCGGGAAATCCGCAGCCTTCCGGGACGAGGTGGCACGAACCCTCGGAGGCCAAGACGCCGTTGGCGATGAGGTCAACGGGCACGACGACTCTCCCCACGAGTCAGGAGCCCACGTGCGGATACGTCGAGTACATCGGTGCGCGTACGCATCGGTGTGACAACCTCCGGGCGGCGCTTCGATCGCGTCACGATCGGTCCCGCTGCTGCGTCGGCGGCTCAGAGCCCCAGGCCCCGAGCCGAGCGAAGACGGAATACAAGGCGAGGGCGATCCCGATCAGGATGCCTCCGGCGACGAAGGGGGCTTCATTGCCGAGCCAATGGCCGACCAGCCAACCCAACCCACCGTAGATCAACATCCCGGCAATCAGACTGGACATGGCTGACCAAGCAGCATCAGCGGTTCCCCGGTCGTCAGACCGAGACGGCGCCCCTTTCGACGCGCCGGAACCGTACCATCGCGAGCCCCGTTGCCTAGTCCAGGGGTCGCTCACGATTGGTGCTCCGCGGGCTCGTGTCCGGGACCACTTCCCGGCTCCACATAGAGGACCTTTTGGCGTGAAAATACGACAACTTCGGCCGTGGTCCAGACCAGCGTGCAGGTCAGCACTGAGAGCGCAAAAACCTTGGTATTAAAGGCGTCTGTGCCCTGAAAGAGGATGATGAAGGCGAAAAGTACGCCGATCTTCACCAAATACAGCGACAGCGCGACCGTGGTGGCCATGTCCGGGTTGTGCCGCAAGATATAGCTCAGCACGGCTTGGCCGATGGTGAAGAAGATCACCACGATTGAGGCCCCGATGATGGCGCCGAGAGCTCCCTTGGATCCCGCGAAGATCGCACCGAGCACCGTGACCAGCAACCCAGCGAGGATCGTCGGGATGGCCGCACCCTTGAGGATCGCGACATCGGCACTATGCATGGGCTGCCTCAACATCAACGGGAAATCGCGTCGGGATCACTCACCGAGCGAGCTGTCGCTCGGGCGCGACGGCGGGCGTCAGGTTACCAGTCAGACCGGCGTGGCCCGCCGCGCTGCCATCACCCTCGGCCAGCGCACAGCGAGCACCAAAAGCCCGAATCCGGCCGCAAATATTGCGGCGGCCACCGCGACGGGGAAGAACGCAAGGGCCAGCACAGCTCCAGCGACCAGCGCGGTCCAGCCGTACATCAGGAAAACCGCGCGACGCTGCGAGTGACCCATCTCGAGGAGTCGGTGGTGCAGGTGCTGTTTGTCCGGCGAAAAAGGTGAGCGGCGTGCCCGCGTACGCCGAACGATGGCCAGCATCAGGTCGACCAATGGAACCGCTACGACTGCCAGTGGGATGAGCAACGGAAGCAGGGTGGGCAGGAAGGTGGTGCCATCGAGCGCACTTGGGTCGACCTGTCCGGTCAGGGTGATGGTCGAGGTGGCAAGCAGCAGACCGATCAGCATCGAGCCCGTGTCCCCCATGAAGATCCGCGCGGGGTTCACGTTGTGGGGCAGGAAGCCCGCGCACATGCCGGCGAGCGCAGCGGCGACCAATGTCGACAGGGTGGCGCGGCTGAAGCCGTACTCGACCGACAGCAGATAGGAGTAGGCGAAGAGGGCTACCGCTCCGATGCCGACGATGCCGGGGGCGAGTCCGTCGAGTCCGTCGACAAAGTTCACCGCGTTGACGGTGACGACCACGACGAGGACGGTCAGCAGGACGCTGGTCAATGGGTCGAGCACGAGAGTGCCGCTGATCGGCAGCCAGATGATCTGGACACCTTGAAATGCCATCACTGCGGCCGCGAAGGCCTGTCCGGCGAATTTGGTCGGGGCGTCCAGACCCCAGCGGTCATCGGCCATGCCGAGCAACACGATCAATCCCGATGCGGTGAGCACGGCGAGTGCTTGTCGGTTGCCGACGAACACTTCACTGATCAGGGGAAGGCGTGATGCAAGGAGGAAGGAAACCGCGAGACCGGCGAACATGGCCATGCCACCGAGTCGTGGGGTGGGTGTGTCGTGGACGTCTCGGTCGCGTACCTCAGCCAGGGCACCCCACTTGATCGCAAACGCGCGCGCGAGCGGAGTGGTCAGGTAGGTCACCGCCGCGGCGGCAACCATGCACAGGAGGTATTCGCGCATCCGTTAGTCGCGCGGGTACGCCGGATGACGCGCCACGAGTTCGGCGACCTCGGCAGCGACGCTGGCAGTCGCCGATCCGTCCGTGTCGCGAATCGCGCGCCCGATGAGCGAGGCGATCTCCTTCATGTCCGACTCGAGCATGCCAGCGGTGGTGACTGCCGGCGTACCGACGCGAATGCCCGACGCGATCGACGGTGGTTGCGGGTCATTCGGGATTGCGTTCTTGTTCAACACGATGTGCGCGGCGTCGGCGCGTGCTTCAGCATCGGCACCGGAAACACCGAGACCCTGCAAATCAAGAAGTGCGAGGTGGGTGTCCGTGCCGCCCGACACTGCTCGCATCCCCTCTGCCACAAGGCCTTCAGTCAATGCCTTGGCATTGGTGATGACCTGCGCCGCGTATTGCTGGTACGCCGGGGTGGAGGCTTCTTTGAGCGCAACTGCCTTAGCAGCGACGGCGTGCATGAGCGGTCCGCCCTGCATCATCGGGAAGACGGCCTTGTCCAAGGCAGCTGCGTGCTCGGCTTTGCACACCAGCATGCCGCCGCGTGGACCGCGCAAGACTTTGTGCGTGGTGAAGGTGACGACGTCGGCGTAGGGCACGGGGCTGGGGATGGCCTTGCCGGCAACGAGTCCGATGAAGTGCGCGGCGTCGACCATGAAGATTGCGCCGACTTCGTCGCAGATGTCGCGGAATGCTTTGAAGTCGATGAGTCGGGGGATCGCTGAGCCACCGCAGATGATCATCTTTGGCTGGTGTTCGCGGGCGAGGTCGCGCACTTGGTCGTAGTCGATGTCCTCAGTGGTCGCGTTGACGCCGTAGTGAACCGCGTCAAACCACTTGCCGGAGAACGACACCTTCGCGCCGTGAGTCAGGTGGCCGCCGTGGGGCAGGCTCATCGCGAGGATCTTTTCGCCCGGCTTCACGAATGCGCCGTACGCCGCGAGGTTGGCGTTCGCTCCCGAGTGCGGCTGCAAATTGGCGTGATCGGCGTCGAATAGCGCCTTCGCGCGCTCAATCCCGATGATCTCGGCCTTGTCCACTTCGGCACATCCACCGTAGTAGCGCCGACCCGGGTAACCCTCGGCGTACTTGTTGCTCAGCGTCGATCCGAGTGCGGCGAGCACCGCCGGGGAGGTGAAGTTTTCACTCGCGATGAGTTGCAAGCCACCGCGAAGCCGATCGAGTTCGGCGAGGACGACACCAGCGATCTCGGGGTCCTCGGCTTGCAGGGCATCAAAGTCGGGCCCCCAGAAAGGGGTGTCTGCGCTCATGGTTCGCGAGTCTAGACCGCCCGTCATTGGTTCTCGGGCGGTCCTTCGACTTTTGAGCCGGCTGACTAGGTTGGAAACATGTGTCGAAATATCACTGCGTTGCGCGGGCTCGAGCCTGCTGCCACTGCCGAGGAAATCGAAGCCGCTGCTCGTCAGTTCGTTCGCAAAGTTTCCGGCGTACAGAAGCCAACCGATTCAACCCGAGACGCGTTTGAGCGAGCGGTTGTTGAGATCGCTGCGTCGACGACCGCGCTGCTGACCACGTTGCCGCCCCGCAAACAGCCACCCACCACCGTTCCACCGCTGCGGCGCCCGGAAGTCCGTGCCCGGCTCGCAGAGAAGGGTTGAGTGTGTGTCGCGAGTGAGCCGTTTCTCATGCGGCGATTGATCGGTGGCGCGTAGGGTCGCGGCGCATGCGTAGCCGATCGAGGCCCCGCACCACGTGCGGGAGAAACCATGACGAATTACCTCTTGGCGTACACCGGCGACGCCACAACCCCCGACTCTGAAGAAGCAGGTCAAGCCGTGATGGCCGCCTGGGGTGCGTGGTTCACCGATCTTGGTCCGGCCGTCGTCGATCCTGGCAACCCGACCGACGCCTCAAGAACCGTCGGGTCAGACGGCAGCGCAACCGACGGCAACAGCAGCGGCATCTCGGGTTATTCCGTGGTCTCCGCCGACAGCATCGACGCGGCCAGCGAGATCGCCAAGGGTTGCCCGCACCTTGCCGCGGGCGGAAAAGTTGAGGTGCACCAAATCTTCAACGTGATGTAGTCGGCCGTACCGCTGCCATCAATCCCTGGGCTAACGGTTGCTTCTGCCGCTGAAACGGACGGGGAAGCAACCCTTGGGACGGGATTAGTGAGCGGGTTGGAGAGCGGGTACGACCGTGCGAAGTAAATCGAGGCTGATCGCTCCCTGGCGTAAGACAAGCGGAACTTCAGCGGTCACATCGACGATCGTGGAGGGGACAGCATCGCCGGACGTACCACCATCGAGGTAGACGGCCACATCATCGCCAAGTTGATCGATTGCCTCGTCGACGCTCGCAGCCGCAAGTAGCCCGCTGCGATTAGCGCTCGACACCGCCATCGGGCCGGTCTCGCGTAACAACTCAATCGCGACTGGATGCAGCGGCATGCGGATCGCCACCGTCCCGGCCGCGTCGCCGAGGTCCCACGTGAGCGAGGGTTGCGCGCGTACGACCACGGTCAATGCGCCTGGCCAAAACGCCTGCACGAGATCGCGCGCGGCGCTGCTGAGTTCGTATGCCAACCCGTCGATAGTCCTTGTCGATCCGACCAACACCGGCACCGGCATGTCTCGGCCCCGACCCTTCGTGGCCAACAACGCGGCAACTCCGGACACCGAAAACGCGTCGCAACCGAGGCCATAGACGGTGTCAGTGGGCAACACGACCAATGCTCCGCGGCGTACGGCTGATGCCGCCGCTTCCAACCCGAGGGCGCGCTCGTGGGGTTCCGCGCAATCGAAGGTCAAAC
>JBBRLC010000114.1:0-5346 GCA_038231595.1 Candidatus Nanopelagicales bacterium
AACAAAAGAGCCGCTTGTCGGCTTCTTCCGGGTCATGGCTGCCTAGCCCATCGAGTATCGACAGCGCGGAGCCGTACCGGCCAGATGCGGCCAAGCACACACCGAGCAACCAGGCTGCCGCGGTCGCTTCTGCATCGCGATCCGACGAGTGAGCCAACTCAACGGCCCGCTGCAACGGGTTAACGCCAGCGGCTGGACGGCCGTGGAATGCGGCACGTTCGCCGGCAGCCAACAGCGCCGCTAGATCGTCGGACACTTGTCGGCCTCCTTGGGACGTAACGATTCGCGAGGGTAGCCCACCGAACGTCACGAACCAGGGACAAGCCGTACCTAGGCGGACTGCCAGAGCTCGATGCGGTTGCCTTCAGGGTCGGTGACCCAGCCGAATCGACCGACACCTTCCATCTCCTGGGCCTCGTCGGCTACGTCGGCGCCCATGGCGCGGAGCTGGGTGAGCATGGCGTCCAGGTCGAGGATGAAGCATCCACCGATTCTGAGTACGCGTTCCATGCCGTGATCGTGGTAGGTAAACGTTGTTGGTCACCGCATTAGCGAACAACCATTTCGATTTCTCTGATTGCCGACCCGAGGTCATCGGCGACCTCGACTCGACTCGACTCGCTTGCCTCCGCCGCCACGTCCCCCCAACCTCCACCGCCAAGAACGATGTGCGGCGCGAGTCTGTGTGCCAACAGAGCTTCTAGCAGAGCAGGTTCGGAGTTTTCGGGAATGTGTGACCAAACCACCACAACCGCCGGCCCGAGGCGCTCAACCGCGTCGATAAGCGCTCGCTCGGGGACCCGCATACCCATCACGTGCGAACCGATGCGCGATTCGGTCAAAGCCGCAGCGAGCACAAAAAGCGGGAGGGAATGCATCTCCTCGGGTGCACATGCCATGAGCACCGGTCGCGCGTTGACAGGTCGACGCAACCGAACGATCACCGTTGAAAGAGCGGCCAGAACTGTTTCGGAGAGCAAGTGCTCGATCTCGATCCCACGCTCGCTGCTCGCCCAGTAGTCACCAACGCCGCGAAGAACAGGCCGCAGCAGATTTTCCCAGGACCACTCGACGCCGCGGCGATCAAATGATTCGAGCACGATGCGCGTACACGCTTGTGAGTCCATGGCCATCGCGGCGCGCGCCAGCCCTCTGGCTTGAACTGAACTGCGCGGCATGGCGATGACGCGGCCGCCACCCGCGCGTCCTGGCGCCGGGGTCGGCGTTGTGGACGTCAGCGCGCCGATCGTCTCAACGTGATTCTCGTGGTCGAGGGAATCCGGGGCTGCTACACCCCGGAGTTGAGCGTCAATGACTCGCACGTGCTCGGGATCGATCTCGCTGTGCCGGGCCACTCTGGCGGCATCCGCCGACGACATGCCCGATTGCGCAAGACGGGCCATCAGCTCCAGGCGGGCCAGGTCGACGACGGTATAACGGCGATGCGATCCGACCGAGCGGGTCGAGGGCCCAAGTCCGTAGCGGCGATCCCAGGTCCGAAGCGTGGCCGGCGCGACACCGATTCTGCGCGCCGCTGCTGCAACCGTGAGTCCTGGGAGGTCTTGACTCTCGGCTGGGGGGGTGGACACAGGCTAATTGTGTCGGCCAGTGAGGGGGGTCGCCATTCGAAATGCGGGCTCGACACCCCCAAGTCGACTTATTTTTGACCCGATTGCGGCGTGTCGCGGTGATTAAGTTGACCAACTTTCGACGCGATATGTATGGTTCGCTCAGCCCGGGAAATTCGGGCCCTTGAATCATCGAAGGAGTCCGCCATGGCCGACCTCAGCCGCCTTCCTGGTCCGCACGCAGATTCGTGGGACTGGCAACTCTCCGCACTCTGCCGAGGCGCCGACCCGGATGTGTTCTTCCACCCCGAAGCCGAGCGCGGTCCACGGCGTACAGCGCGAGAAGATGCCGCGAAGGCCGTCTGCGCTGCCTGCCCGGTTCGGCAGATGTGCCTGGCACACGCCCTCGACGTACGCGAGCCGTACGGCGTCTGGGGTGGACTGTCTGAAGACGAGCGTGGGGCGCTTCTCGATGCGAGAACCGCCCCAGCAATCGCTTGCTGAACTGATAGTGGCATTCACCACCGGCGAAGTTCTAGTGGCCGTGGCCACCGGGTCCGTGCGAGTGACCGCGGCCGTTTGCATGACCCTCGTCTTCTTCGGGCTTCTCGACAACCAAGACCTCGGTCGTCAACAACATTCCCGCAATTGATGCGGCATTCTCGAGCGCCGAACGCGTCACCTTGACGGGGTCGATGACACCGGCAGCAACGAGGTCGACGTACTCGCCGGTGGCAGCATTGAAGCCACTGCCCGTGCTGAGTTCGCGCACCTTCGAGACGACGACGTAGCCTGATTCGCCTGCGTTCTCAGCGATCCAGCGGAGTGGCTCAATGCAGGCGCGGCGTACGACACCCACACCAATAGCTTCATCACCAGTGAGATCAAGGTCGCCGTCGAGTACGGCCGACGCGTGCACGAGTGCCGAACCTCCACCGGCGACGATGCCCTCATCGATCGCCGCGCGCGTTGCGGACACGGCGTCTTCGATTCGGTGCTTCTTCTCCTTGAGTTCAACCTCGGTAGCCGCGCCAACCTTGACGACGCAGACGCCACCGGCAAGTTTCGCGAGTCGCTCCTGCAACTTCTCGCGATCCCAGTCGCTGTCCGTACGCTCGATCTCAGCCTTGACCTGGTTAACGCGATCGGTCACGGCAGCGGCATCGCCGCCGCCATCGATGATCGTCGTGTCGTCTTTGGTGACGACGACGCGACGCGCTTGGCCCAAGACCTCAAGACCGACCTGGTCGAGCTTCAACCCGACCTCAGGCGAGATCACCTGAGCGCCCGTGAGGATCGCCATGTCCTCGAGGATTGACTTGCGTCGATCGCCGAATGCGGGCGCCTTGACCGCGATCGACGAGAAAGTGCCGCGGATGCGGTTGACCACCAACGTCGAAAGCGCCTCTCCCTCAACGTCTTCAGCGACAATGAGGAGAGCCTTTCCGGTGGCAACGACCTTTTCCAGCAGCGGGAGCAACTCACTCACCGAGGCAACTTTGCCCTGGACGAGCAGGACCGATGCGTCTTCGAGGACGCCTTCCATTCGCTCGGCATCGGTCACGAAGTACGGCGAGATGTAGCCCTTGTCGAACTGCATGCCCTCGGTAAACTCGAGTTCGAGCGCCATCGTGGAAGCCTCTTCGACCGAGATGACGCCGTCCTTGCCGACCTTGTCGAACGCCTCAGCAATGAGGTCGCCGATGGCATCGTCCTGCGAGGAAATCGTCGCGACCTTGGCGATGTCGCCCTTGCCGTCGACGGGAACCGCAGTCTCGACCAATTTCGCGTTGACGGCCTTGACAGCTGCGTCGATGCCACGCTTGAGCGAAATGGGCGCACCGCCAGCGGTGACGACCTTCAGACCTTCGTGAACCATGGCCTGAGCGAGCACAGTCGCGGTGGTCGTTCCGTCACCTGCGATGTCGTTGGTTTTGGTCGCAACCTCTTTGGCGAGTTGCGCACCCAAGTTTTCGTACGGGTCATCGAGTTCGATCTCGCGCGCGATCGTCACACCATCGTTGGTGATGGTGGGCGCGCCCCACTTTTTATCGATGACGACGTTGCGGCCCTTTGGGCCAAGCGTCACCTTGACGGCATCAGCGAGTGCATCCACACCGCGCTCAAGGCTGCGGCGTGCGTTCTCGTCGAACTCCAAGATCTTGGCCATGTTTTTATTTCTTCCTTCATCTGTGGAACGGGGACTGCAGGGAGTCACGCATGACACCGCCCCAGGGCCCGACGTACGGACCGCCGGGGCGGGTCATGTCAACGCTGAAAATTCAGCGAGCGACGTAAGTCACTTCTGGACGATGGCAAGGACGTCACGAGCGGACAGGATGAGGTACTCCTGGCCGTCGTACTTGACCTCGGTGCCGCCGTACTTGGAGTAGATGACAACGTCATCCACTTTGATGTCGAGCGGGATGCGCTTGTCGCCGTCTTCGTCAAAGCGACCCGGGCCAACTGCAAGGACCTTGCCCTCTTGGGGCTTCTCCTTGGCAGTGTCCGGAATCACCAGGCCTGACGCCGTGGTCTGCTCGGCGTCGAGAGTCTGGACGAGGATGCGGTCCTCGAGCGGCTTGATGGTGACCGACACGGTCTGACCTCCACCTTGCGGAATGTCGAATGTCTTGGACCCGAACCCGAGTTCTCGAGCTCGGTACGACCCGGGGCCGATCCGCCGTCGCAGGTGCCGAACGGCCTTAGGTCGCGCTGGCACCCTCGGGGTGAGAGTGCCAGCCCTCACCCTAGGCCGAGGCTGGCACTCGGTCAAACAGAGTGCCAAGTTCGGGGTCCCCGAGGCCCCCTCGGGTCCCCCGCGGACCCCGCCGTACCCCAAGTTGATCATGGACTTTCGCACGGCATTTCGCAGAATGCCGTGCATTTCGCCATGATCAACAACCGATTCGGGGTCCGTCCTGTTTGGTTGGTGACGTGATCGTCGACGTACATAACAAATTTGATGCTCAACGTTTCGCCGAGCAAGCTCATGAACTGCTTAGCGGGCTTGTCCGGAACGGCGCGGCGCTGGGTTGGCTCGATCCTCCTGACATCGCCGAGATTACGAACACCCTGGTTGCGCTGGCGACAGAGGCTCACGGAAGGAGCCAACTCAGCATCGCGATTGAGGCCGACGAGCTAGTGGGCCTCGGCTGGTGGATCAACTACGACCGACCCACGCTGGCGGGAAACGCCGACTTGGAGAAACTCGCAGTGGCACCAAACGCACAGGGTCGAGGTATCGGTCGGGCACTCACCGAGGCTCTTGTGACGGGAGCGCTCGCGGCCGGGATCGAAAATCTGACACTCGACCTACGGGGCAACAACCATGCGGCGATACGCCTTTACGAGTCGTGCGGCTTCCACGAATACGGGCGACTCGCCGACTTCGTAGCCGTGGGGTCACTCAGATTCGACCGAATCCTGATGGTTCGGCACCTGGCCGGGCCGAGCCGCTAGGCGGTTAGGGCTTGGGGAGGTAGTCCTCGAGTTTGCCTACGTGCAGCCCCCAACTGTCGATCTGATCGAGCAGCGTGGCGATGTCGCGTACGAAGTTCTTGCGGAAGTGGACGAGAACGATGTCGCCAGCCGCGAGCTTCCCGTTTCCGCCCGAGCCTCCGCGCAAGACCGCATGCGGAAGCGAGGCATCCCACAGCGCGACGTACTTCATCCCGCAGTTCCTCGCCGCGATTTTGGTGTCGTTGTTGAAATCACCGTACGGCGGCCGCATCATCCACGGTCGATAGCCGAATTGCGGCTCGTAGATGTCGGCCGA
>JBBRLC010000115.1:0-5329 GCA_038231595.1 Candidatus Nanopelagicales bacterium
CAATCGAAAATGCCGGTACGCGCGATCACTGCGACCGTAGCCGGTAGGCAGCTTCGGCGTGCCAAGATCGGGGGGTGCGCATGCTCATGCCCGACCCCCGTGGCCCACTCGACGACGACGACATCGACGCGGCGTACGCCTGGCCCGCGCAACCGTGGCTGCGCGCGAACATGGTCGCGACCGTCGACGGTGCGGCTCACTCCGCTGAGGGCACCTCCCTCGGGTTTTCGTCGGATTCGGATCGCAAACTCTTCGGCGCGCTGCGCGGCGTCACCGACGTCATCTTGGTCGGCGCCCAAACCGTCCGCGCCGAGAACTACCGGCCAGCCAAGCCCAAACCGGAGTACGCCCAACGACGTCAGGACAATGGTCAATCCCCCGCGCCCACTATCGCGATCGTGAGTCGGTCGTTGGACTTGCCGCTGGAATCGCCGCTGTTCACCGACAGTGGTGACGGCACCGCCGCTCCGATCGTGCTCACGACCCTCGATGCTGACCCTGCGCGGCGACGAGCCATCCCGGATTCCGTTGAGGTGCTCTCGTACGGCGAGGGCCAGATCGACTTGACCGCTGCGTTGGGGGAGTTGAGCAGGCGCGGATTTGGTCGCATCCACAGCGAGGGCGGACCCCACCTCCTCGGCGAGTTGATCGCCGCTGCCCTGCTCGACGAACTGTGTCTCACAATCAGTCCGCGATTGGTTGGCGCGACAAACGGCGAACTGATCGGTCGAGTAGCGGTGCCACCGGCCCGGACGTACCCGGACGTTGATCTCACCGTAGGTCACCTTCTTGAAGACGCCGGCTCACTGTTCGCCCGTTACCTCGTGAATCGCGGGAGTACACGATGACACCACCCGCTCAGATGAATCTTCCGGTGAAGTTCCCGGTCTCCCCCATGCTGGCCAAGCCCACGAAAGGTGTACCGGCAGCGGATTTCGTCGCCGGCGGTTTGTCGTACGAACCGAAATGGGACGGTTTCCGGATGCTCGTCTTTCGCGACAGCGAGAACATCGCGTTGCAGAGCCGCAACGGCGAGGATCTGAGCTACTGCTTCCCGGAGATCCTCGAACCGCTGCGACAATCCACACCGGATCGATGCGTGCTTGACGGCGAACTCGTCATCGCCCACGACGGGCGATTGTGGTTCGAAGAACTCACTGGTCGTATCCGTCCCCGTAAGGAAGCCGGCGGCTGGAAGATCGATGAACTCGCCGCCAAATTCCCTGTCTCGTACGTCGGTTTCGACCTTCTCGCCCTCGGAAACCAGTCACTGCTCGGGACGGCGTTTCGCGCTCGCCGCTCGCTACTCGAGACAACACTCGAGGGTGCGCAGCCCGGCGTACACATCACTCCGTCCACCGGTGATGAGGTCGTCGCCGCACAGTGGTTCGGTCAATTCGAGGGCGCCGGACTGGATGGGCTGGTCTGTAAGCCGTGGGATGGCCTCTATCAGCCTGGTGTGCGATCCCTGCTCAAAGTGAAGCATTCGCGTACGGCCGACGTGGTTGTCGCCGGGTGGCGAGCCCACAAGAATCCGGGGCCCGACGGTTCGCCCATGGTCGGGTCACTCCTCCTGGGGCTGCATGATGCCGGTGGTTTTCTCAACCACGTTGGCGTCGCGTCATCATTTACGGCCACACGTCGCCACGAACTCGTCGCCCTGCTTGCGTCGTACGAGTCCGACATCTCCGACCATCCGTGGTCCGCATCGGGCGGCCCCGGCGATACCGACGCAGGACGTCGTCCCGGTGGTGTTTCACGCTGGACGGGCGGCAAGGACTTGTCATTTACGTTGCTGCGACCGGAGTTGGTATGTGAAGTCGCCTACGACCATATGGAAGGCGATCGGTTTCGGCACACGACTCAGTTTCAGCGATGGCGCCCTGATCGGACTCCACCGTCATGCACGTACGACCAGTTGGAGCGCCCCGTCACCTTCGACATCGACACGATCCTGCACTGGTGATCGGGGGGCAGGCAGATTCGCTCGCTCCGTCCACCGGCGAAGTTCGCTACTGCGGACGGTCGCGATCTCGCGAGGGTTGGACCCGTTTTGGCTCGCCCGCCATCTTCGGATAGTCCGGCGGATAGGGCATATCGGCGAGTCCGTGATCGCGTTCGTCGCGCTCGTACCACTCCAACAGCGGGGTCAGGTCGTGCGCGACGTCATTGATGCTCGCGTGCAGATCACCGAGCTCGGCGAATCGTGGCGCCACCGTACGTACGGTGAAATCTCCTGGCGCGACCTGGGGGACTTCATCCCACGTCACGGGAGTCGACACCAACGCACCTGGTCGCGCGCGAACCGAGTACGCCGATGCGATGGTTCGATCGCGCGCATTTTGGTTGTAATCGATGAAGACGGTCTCGCCTCGTTCTTCCTTCCACCACAGCGTCGTCACCTGCCCGGGCATACGGCGTTCGAGTTCGCGGCCAAGTGCGATCGCTGCGTGGCGCACGTCGGTGAAAGTCCAACGAGGTTGTATCCGTACATAGATATGGATGCCACGCCCGCCTGAGGTCTTCGGAAAACCGATCCACCCGAGTTCATCGAGTAGCGCGCGGGTCTCACCTGCGACTCGAACGCAGTCGCTGAAGTCGGTACCGGGTTGTGGGTCGAGGTCGATGCGCAATTCATCGGGATGATCGACGTCGGCACGGCGAACGGGCCACGGATGGAAGGTGATCGTGCCGAGGTTCGCCGCCCAAGCGATCACCGCTGGTTCCGTGGGGCACACCTCATCGGCAGTACGGCCGGACGGAAAAGTGATGTGCGCGGTCTCGACGTAGTCGGGAGCACCGGAGGGAATTCGCTTCTGGTAGAAGGCTTCACCCTTAGCTCCGTCGCGCGTTGCCATCTTGACATCGGGGCGTACGCCGGAAGGCCAGCGCTCCAAGGTCGTGGGGCGTTCGTGCAGGGCGCGCAGGATGCCGTCGCTCACCGCGATGTAGTGCTGAACCACGTCGAGCTTGCTCACGCCCACGTCGGGGAAGTACGGCTTGTCCGGATTGCTGACGCGCACCAGCCGGCCACCAACCTCCAACTCAATCGCCGGAACGCTCGCCTTCGCCACCCGTCTACCCTCCCGCAAATCCTCGATGAAGGTGCCAAATTTGCACGACAACCGACCGGCTGCCCGGCATCATGACGATCATGACGTGGGGTGCCGTCTTCGGTGGCGCTGCTGTCGCGGACGTCACCGGGACACCTGAGCGAGCCATTGCCTTCATCGTGGGAATTGGCGTGGGTTCGTTGGCGTTCCATCTGAGCCTGGCTGCAATCATGTCGCTCATTGGTGGGCGACTGACCGACCGGGCAGCCGCGCTGGTCGACGCGGCGAGCGGTCTTGGTTTGGTCACGTTCGGCGGCTTGCTCGCTTACCGAACGGTTACCAACCCGGAGTGAGCCCACTTCCGCGGGCCACGACGACGATTCCCCGGGTACGGTCGACCACGTGAGTTGGCTCTCAAGAAAGTGGTGGCGCATGAGTAGCACCGATATGTCCGAGACGAAGCCCGACGGTACGCCGTACGGCGTTGCTCGAACCGACGAGGAGTGGCGCGCGCAACTGGCTCCGCAGGAATACGAGGTGCTGCGGCAGGCTGGAACCGAGAGGGCCTTCACCGGCGAGTACACCGACATCAAGACCCAGGGCGTCTACTCGTGTCGCGCCTGCAACGCGGAACTCTTTCGATCAACCGAAAAGTTCGACTCGCACTGCGGATGGCCGTCGTTCTTTTCCCCGCTCGCGGGGGACGCGATCGTTGAGATCGAAGACCGCTCGATGGGATCGGTGCGTACCGAAGTTCGCTGCGCCAATTGTGGCTCGCATCTGGGGCACGTCTTTGCGGGCGAGGGGTACGGCACTCCCACCGACTTGCGCTACTGCATCAACTCGGTATCGCTCAAGCTTGAACCCGCCGAATAGGGGCGCTCCAAGTTGGGGCTAGGGGTGGGTGGTGATGAGGTCGGCGGGGGCGCGGCGGCGGCCGGTGTAGAACGGGGTCTCCTCACGAACATGCAGTCGCGCTTGCGACGCACGTAAGTGGCGCATCAAGTCCACGATGCGGTGCAACTCCGCGCACTCAAAGGCGAGGATCCATTCGTAGTCCCCCAACGCAAACGACGCCACCGTGTTGGCGCGTACGTCGGGATACTCCCGACCCATGATTCCGTGCTCCATCAACATCGCGCGACGTTCCTCTTCGGGTAGTACGTACCACTCGTAGGACCGCACGAACGGATACACGCACACATAATCGCCCGGTTCTTCACCAGCGAGGAATGCGGGCACATGTGAGCGATTGAATTCCGCCGGTCGATGCAACGCCATGTTCGACCACACCGGGGTGAGCACGCGACCCCAGGCCGTACGCCGCAACATGGAGTACGCCTCCTGCAACGCATCCGACGTCGATGCATGCCACCAGATCATCACGTCGGCGTCGCCACGCAGTCCGGCGACGTCGTAGCAACCTCGGACGATCACATCCTTGTGCGCCAGCGACTCGAAGAGGGCATCAACCTCGGCGATAACCGCGACCCGGTCCTCCGGGAGCCCGTTCTCGACTCGGAAAACTGACCACATGGTGTAGCGGATTTCGTCGTTGATCTCGCGGGCCTTTGGGCGGGGGGAGTCGCTCGTCGGATTGCTCATGGGCCCATTCTCGCCGACGAATGTACGAGCCGGCCACTCGGCTCAGGAACTAGCGAACACCGAGTTGATCCATCACGGCAGTGGCCGCGGATTGGCCGCTGGCGATGCACGCCGCGATTCCCACTCCGTCGTACGCCGCACCCGCCACTTCAAGTCCAGCGTGACCGGCGAGAGCCGACCGGATTCGGGCAACTCGATCAACGTGGCCTACTCGGTATTGCGGCAACGATCCTCCCCACCGCGTCACGACGTGATCTATCGAGTCTGCTCGAGCCCCGATGAGGGGTCGCAGTTCCGACTCGGCTATCGAGGCGAGTTCGTCATCGCCGCACTGCAATACGTGTTGTTCGCCGAAGCGACCGACCGACGCGCGAAAGATGACAAGCGGTTCCGCTTCCTCGACGCACAACTGCGCCAACCATCCCCACTTCGACGACGAAAACGTTGATGCCTTCACGATTCGATCTGGGCGCGGCACCATCAGCAAACCACTCGACCGGTCAACGCCCACTCCGTCGACGTCGCCACGTCGAAACGCCATTGTGATCACCGCAACGCTTGCGTAGTCAATCGCCGCGATGTCCTGCGCTGCGCCACTGGCGACATCGCTGAGCAAGCGAGCGGCGGCGAGCCCCGGCGTCGCGATCACAACCCCGTCAAATTCGACTACC
>JBBRLC010000116.1:0-5317 GCA_038231595.1 Candidatus Nanopelagicales bacterium
AGTGATTCGCTGCCCGACTATCACCTGCTCGACGGCATCCTCGATCAGTACGTCGAACGTGATATGGGCGCGGAAGACTTACGAGCCCAAGGGTTTGATGCCGCCTTGGTTGAGCGAGTACTGCGCCTGACAGACGCGGCCGAACACAAGCGTCGGCAGTATCCACCGGGAACGAAGATCTCGTTGAAGGCTTTCGGCCGTGACCGTCGCCTTCCCATCACCAATCAATGGCGCGAACCCCACGCAGACCCGCGCTAAGCCCGCACCTACTGGCTGGGCGCGAGACCACGCAGTACGGCGTCGACAAAATCCGCCGGACCGGAACCCGGCGTCACGTCACGACCGCCCATCCCAACTGTGGCGGTGAAAAAAGTTGGCGCAATGATCATCGTGACCGCAAGATCCAGGTCGATGTCGCGACGTACCTCGCCGCGTTCCATCCCTCGTATCAACACCTGCTTGAGATTCTCGCGACGAGGTGCCAGCACCCGGTCGTAGAAGCAACCGAACAGTTCAGGGTTAGTGCGCGCGTAACCCAGCATTCGTGGCATCAGGGCACCGTTCGGGGATTCCCGATACCACTGCCGCATCCCGGAGATCATCCGTACGAGGATGTCTCGCGTTGAGATGTCGCCTTGAATCGTGGGGGCGGGCGACGGGTCGAGCATGCACGCCAGCGATTCGACGATCAACGCATCCTTGTTGGGGAAGCGGCGATAAATGGTGGCCTTCGACACTCCTGCCCGAGTCGCTACTTCCTCGATCGACAACGCGCCGAGGCCGACTTCGATGAGCAACGTGAGCGTGGCGTCGACGATGGCTCGATCCGCGTCAGCGCTACGCGGGCGTCCCGGCGTACGCCGCGCATCGCCCACTTCGTCAACCACGGCTGTCGAGCCGGCGCCGTCGGAGACGACCACCGCTAGATCCGCTCGGACTTCGTCGCGCGCGCACCGTCGCCCGCGACAACGGGCTCCGGGGCTTCGGGATGAAGCTCCGCTCCGTGGGCGTCTTCGTCAATACCGAGCGTGTCCAACGGCACGAGACTCTCCGCGGCACTGTCGTGCGCTGCAGCTTCGGCAAAAGCCTTGTCGTCACCGTGCTGCGCGTGAGCGCCCCATGCAACAGCCTGTGCTTGAGCCGGCAGACGCAACACGATTAGCACGAGCGCGGTGAGTAGGAGTACGACCGAACAAATGGCGGCCACGTGGAAAGCACTCATGAACGATGAGTTTGCTGCGCTAGTCAATGCCGCAGCCTGTTCGGCCGTCACACGACCAGAGGCGACGGCCTGAGCCGCGACCTGGTAACTCCCACCGATCGAATCGCTCGCGATGCCACGGATCTCTTCGGGAAGAGATGACGGCAACAGCGGATTGATGTTGTGCGCGTACACCGTCGCCACGATGGACGAGATGATCGCGACACCCAGCGCCGCCGCCACCTGTCGAACTGTGTTCTGCACCGCTGCACCCGAGCCCGAGCGCGCGGGCGGAGTGGCCAGGGTCATGCGAGTCGTCGACGGTGCGATGACGTTGCCGAGTCCGAATCCGAAGAGGAAGAAGTTGACGACGAGCAGCCAGACCGGGGTCTCGGGAGTGATGAAGACGAGGACGAACATCGCAAACGCCGCGAGGCTCACTCCGAAGGTCATCACCTTGCGAGCGCCAAAGCGCTTAACCATCTTCGCGCTTCGCGGCGCGGCGAAGAGTTGTCCCACGGCGAAGGGAACCGTTAGGGCGCCGGCTTGCAACGGCGAATAACCGCGTACGAGCTGCATGTAGAACGCGAGGAACAGCAACGTTCCCTGCATTGCAGCGAAAGCCAGCGACACCGATATCAACGGCACGGAGAAGGACGGAATCTTGAACAGCGAGGTGTCCAGCGAAGGATGATCGGTGCGACGTTCGAAGAGGAAGAACGCGAGCAGCAAGAGCGCGCCCAGTCCGATCCACATGTACGTCGTGGCCTGCGACCACTCGGCTTGCTGGATTCCGTAGACCAACGCAACGAGACCGAGGAAGGACAACACGAGGCCGACGGGGTCGAGTCGGCTGGGATTGGGGTTCTTCGTTTCCGGCACGATCAAGTAGATGCCGATCAAACCGGCGATGACGATTGGCACGTTGATGAAGAACACCGAGCCCCAGTCATTACCGGTGAGCCAGTGGAACCAGTTCGGGTGCTCCAGGAGCAGTCCGCCGACGATCGGTCCGAGCGCAACCGCGCCACCAACCGCGGCCGCCCAAAGACCAATCGCCTTGCCGCGCTCTTGCGGCGGGAAGATCACCGTGATGATCGACAGCGTGACCGGCAACACCGATGCACCACCAATGCCCATGAGGGCCCGAGCGGCGATCAGTTGCTCCGGGCTCGTCGCGAAGGCACACAACGCCGATGCGAGGCCGAACATCGTCAAACCGATGAGCAAGATGCGCTTGCGTCCAAACTTGTCACCCAAGACGCCCCAGGTGAATAGCAGCGCCGCGAAGACCAGGGAGTACGCGTTGATCGCCCAGATGAGTTGCGCCTGAGTCGACCCGAGGTCCTGCTGGATGGTCTTCAGGGCGACGTTGAGAATCGTGTTGTCTAGTACGACCACGAGCAAGCTGACGACCAGGACCGCGAGCGCGGCCCAACGGCGGGGATAGACCCCTTCGGTGACGGCCTGGCTGGCCACCGTTCCAGTGGTCGGTCGTTGTCCATTCGGGATTTCCGGGGATTGCCCACTCATGAGTTCGTGTCCTTCAGGCTTGGCTGCTGGCGGTGGTGCCGCAACGGCAACGTACGCCGATGTATTCCAATACGCAACCGTACCGTTTCGTATTGACCCATCACCCCCAGTGGACCGACCCGGCCGGCTAGGTCAACGACCCGATCTCGTGTCACCATGGAGGTGTCCGGGGACTCCATCAGGGAGCCTCGAGTCTCAAGGAGTTCACCATGGCTGAAAGCCTGGGCTCATCCCCCGCGATCGAATCCCTTTACGGCGGATCGGTCGCCTCCCACCGCCGCGTCACCACCGCAGATCTCGCCGCCGCGAAAGCGCGTCACGAAAAGTGGCCCATGTTGACGGCGTACGACGCACTGACGGCGCGCGTCTTTGATGAGGCCGGGATTCCGGTACTTCTCGTCGGGGACTCCGCAGCGATGGTCGTGTACGGCTATGACACGACGATCCCTGTCACTACCGATGACCTGCTTCCACTCGTCGCCGGAGTCGTACGCGGCTCGCGTCGCGCTATGGTCGTTGCCGACTTGCCATTCGGGTCCTACCAATCCTCGCCGTCGCAGGCGCTGGAAACTGCCGCGCGATTCATGAAGGAATCGGGCGCGCACGCGGTGAAACTCGAAGGTGGCGCGCGAGTCCTTCCGCACGTCGAACTGTTGGTGGAATCGGGCATTCCGGTCATGGCTCATTTGGGTTTGACGCCGCAGTCGGTCAATCAATTTGGCGGCTACAAAGTGCAGGGACGTGGAGAATCCGGCGAAGTCCTGATGCGCGACGCGAAATCGCTCGAAGCCGCCGGGGCATTTGCCGTGGTCCTCGAAGTGGTTCCCGCTGAACTGGCGGCCCGCGTCACCTCGGCTCTGTCCATCCCCACCATCGGTATCGGTGCTGGCGCCGAGACGGACGCGCAAGTACTGGTGTGGCAGGACATGGCCGGGCTCACGCCTGGGCGTACGCCGAAGTTTGTGAAGAAGTACGCCGATGTCGCCGGCGTACTGACTGACGCCGCCCAACGGTGGGCCGAGGACGTGGTGTCGGGGGCGTACCCCGGCGAGGAACACGAATACAAGTAGTCCGGTTTTCGCCGCTTTATTGACCGTACGACACAAAACCGCGGCGACACGCCGTCCATCCCCACTGGATGATCAACAGTGTTGATCATCCAGAGAGAAGTGCGGTCAGACGTCGGTGACGCGGATACCGGAGTGAGACTTGTAGCGGCGGTTCATCGAGATGAGGTTCGCCGTCATCGCCTCAATCTGGTGGGCGTTGCGCAATCGGCCGGCATAAATACCGCGGACGCCGGTGATGCGGCTCGCCAGCGCTTGGGCCACATCGGTTGCTTCGCGATCATTGCCAACGACGAGTACGTCGGTATCGATCGAGTTGACCGCGAGATCCAGCAACAAAACCGCTGAAATGTGGTGAAACGCACCGACCACTCTGCTTCGCGGAAGACACTGGGCCGCCTGCTGGGTCGCGCTGCCTTCGTCGACGGCAAGCGCGTAGACCCCTTGGTTGTCAAAACCCAGCGGATTGACGCAATCGATCACGATTTTGTCGGCCAACTCATCCGCGAGATCCAGCAGCAAGTCTCGATGCCCGTCCCATGGCACCGCCACGATCACGACGTCGGCACGCGACGCGCACTCGGCGTTGTCCGCCCCCTGCACCGTGGCCGAGGCCCCGACGATCGACGACAAGGTCGCATTTAGCTCCGAGGCGCACTCAACTGCCCGCTGCTCGTTTCGCGAACCGATGATGACCGACTGACCCATCCGCGCTAGCCACGTGGCAAGCCCTCGGCCCTGTTCACCGGTCCCTCCCAGGACTCCCACGACGTACGCCGTGACATCTGGTAACTCCAATGGAGCAGGACTCGTCGCTTCGCTCATGCGCTGATCCTCTCAACACTCGCACTTCTCCGGCACGATGGGTCCGTGGATGCAACCCGGGTACGGATCTTGCGCGAGGTGCTCTCGAGCACCGGCTGGCTTGACCGAACCAGAACGTTCGCTCGCGCTCTTCGCCGATCCACCGAAAACGAACAAAGCCTTCTCATCGTCGGCACGCCCGAACAAGAACCGTGGCATTTCGCCGCGCATCTCGACGATGAATCTCGTTACAGCGGATTCCTTGGATTGAGCCCCACGTTGGTTCGGTGGAATCCACCGCCGGGTGCGCCGCCTCATCTCGCCGTGGGTTTTAGTCGACTCGCAGCCACCCGACCGGGCGAAACGCTGTTCGTCGTCGCACCTGATGCAGCACCCGAGGCGCTGCTGGATCGAGTCGACGATGCCCGTCGAATCGGTGCCACCATCTTGACGATGGATTCCGGTGACAAAGAGCTTGAGAGTTTGGCGCACGAGTCGCTCATCGTCCCGCCTCAGGGTCTGATCGCGCCAAGCGATGCCGAAGTGATGGCCGTTGGAATGGCTGAGGCCGGTCTCTTCGACTTCGATCTGTCCGCGCCGGGAGTGTCCTTCGACGCGATCTCCCACCTTGTGAGTACGGCGGCGGGCGAAGTCGACCTCGCGCTTCCCGGATCCGAGGCTTCCCGACGCAGGGGTTTCCGGGATCGGCTGG
>JBBRLC010000117.1:0-5295 GCA_038231595.1 Candidatus Nanopelagicales bacterium
CTCCGCGTTCGGTCCACCGATCTCGTCGGCGAAACCGGTGCCAGGGAACAGCGCGGTGCCAGTTTCGTGAATGGAAATCGTGAGCACCCGCGCGTCATCCCAAAACATTGCTTGTACGCCGTCACCGTGATGAACATCGACATCGACGTAGGCGATCCGCTCGACGCCTTGATCGAGGAGCCAGGAGATGGCGACGCCGACGTCGTTGTAGACACAGAAACCGGAAGCCGCGTCGGGCATCGCATGGTGGAGGCCGCCGGCGAGGTTGATCGCATGATCGGCATCGCCGGCGTGAACCAACCGGACAGCTTCCAGCGACATCGCGCAGATACCCGAGCTCGCTTCGTGCATTCCTTCGAAGCAGGGGACGTCGCCGGTGCCGAGACCCCGCAACAGGTCGTCGTGGTCGACGTCGATGCTGGCACGGCGTACGGCTTCGATGAAGTCCGGTCGATGGACGCGGAGCAGGTCGGCATCGGAGCACCCACTCTCTGGCCGTACGAGATCAACGTTGTCACGGTCGAAGAGGCCGAACTCCTCGGAAAGTTTCATCGCTAATGCGACCCGGATCGGAGCGAGCGGATGAGACGCGCCAAAGTTGTAGGAAGCGGCGATCGCGTCATCCCATACAACGCGTACTCGCTCGCTCATCACACTCCCAGCAACGGTGACCGACCAAAACCGGTTCCAAGATCATAGTTTGAGGGCAAAACCTGAAGTTTAACTTCAGGTTCGTACCTCTAAGGCAGATTAGTTGCCGGGGAGGCCGAGTTGTTCGGAGCGGTCGCGGGCGGCTTCCATCGCCGACAGGAACGCTGCGCGCACCTTGTGATCGTCAAGCGCGCGAATCGCCGCCGCCGTTGTTCCCGCAGGTGATGTCACGTTTTCACGCAACACGGTCGGGTGCTCGCCAGTTTCGCGCAACATCGTCGCCGCCCCGAAAAGAGTCTGCACAACGAGTTCATTCGCGGTCGGCCGCGGCAACCCGAGCATCACGCCTGCTTCGATCATCGCTTCGACCACATAGAAGATGTACGCCGGTCCCGATCCGGAGATCGCGGTCACCGCGTCTTGTTGCTTCTCGGGGACGCGGACGACTTTTCCCACCGAACTCAGCATTGAATCCGCGATCGCGAGGTGTTCGTCGTCACAGTGCGCACCGGCGGAGATGGCGGCAATGCCCTGATCGACAAGTGCCGGCGTATTCGGCATGACTCGGACGACAGCCATGTTGGCCGGAAGTTTCGACTCAAGGTACGTCGTAGGTATTCCGGCGGCCAACGAAATCAACACCGCATCGGCCCGTACGTGTGGGGCGATCTCTTCGAGCAGCATGCCCATGTCTTGAGGCTTCACCACCACCACCAACTCGTCGGCAAGCTTCGCCGCCTCGATGTTGTCGACGACGCGTACGCCGTACTTCACCGTTAGTTCGGCGGCGCGATCGGGGCGGCGTTCGGTGATCACAATCTGTTCGGGGGCCCGGCCGGATCGCAGCAAGCCAGACAACAGCGCCTCGCCCATCACGCCGGCGCCAAAGATCGCGACGAGCACCACGACTACCTCCTGGTGAGTGCCGCGCCGAGCAATTACCGACGCGAGGTCAATGACTTAACGAACAGCGCGAGGTTTGCGGGTTTCTCGGCCATCCGACGGACCAGGTAGCCGTACCACTGGTCGCCATAGGGAACGTACACGCGTACCTGCTCTCCTTGCGCGGCCAATCGGCGTTGCTCCTCAGGTCGGATGCCAAAAAGTAGTTGATATTCCATCGAGTTCTTCGCGCGATCGGCCCGCACAGCAAGTACCCCGGCGATGTCGATGAGCCGGGGATCGTGGGTCGCCAGCATCGGGTAGGCCGGGCTGTCGATGAGCAACTTCATGCAGCGCACGTAGGCCCGATCGATCTCGTCCCTGATGGTGAAGGCCACGCTCTCCGGCTCTTGGTAGGCGCCCTTGCAGAGCCGAACTCTCGATCCTGAGTAGGCAAGGTCGCGTACGTCGCCTTCAGTGCGACGCAACTGCGCCTGGAGCACCGCGCCTGTTTGCGGAAATTCGTGCCGCAATTTGGTCAAGATCGACAGCGTGGAGTCGGTCGTCGTGTGGTCCTCCATATCGAGCGTCACGGTCGTACCCACGTCGTGTGCTTTTGCACATATCAGCGCCGCATTGTCATAGGCGAAGGAGTCGCCGACGTCGGGGAGGGCCTGGCCTACCGCCGACAACTTCACCGACACTTCGGTACGGCTGGCCAACCCATCCGCTCCGAGCGCGTCGAGCAATTCGAGGTACGCCTTGACCGTTGCGTTCGCTTGATCGACAGCCACGGTGTCTTCACCCAAGTGATCGATCGTGGCGTACAGGCCGAGCGCGCTGAGTTCGCCGG
Source organism: Candidatus Nanopelagicales bacterium (assembly GCA_038231595.1). GTDB lineage: Bacteria > Actinomycetota > Actinomycetes > S36-B12 > JBBRLC01 > JBBRLC01. Next base: position 2,387 of record JBBRLC010000117.1, read on the forward strand.
CGGCGCGAACAGCGTCGGCGGTCTTCTCGCCCGGCACGAATCGGGCTACGACCCGCCGCGAGATCGGCGCGTTTGCGGCCACGTTCTTGATGAGGTCACTTCGTGAGACGACCAACAGACCGCGCCGCAACATAGGTCCTCCTTGATGGGCAATCTATGCCCGCGAAGCGAGATGCAAACGAGCAAATGCCAATGCTTCGGCCAGATCCGCTTCACGATCCACTCGGTTGACTGCTTTGCGGGTAGAGACTTCCACTACGACAGTTCCCGTGAATCCCCTCGATGCCAGTTGTTCCAACAGGGGGCCACACGGTTGAGTCCCGCGGCCTGGCACGAGGTGCTCGTCTCGCCCACTGCCGGAACCGTCAGCCAGATGAAGGTGCGCCAATCGGTCGCCAAGGTCTGCGGCGACCACAAGCGCGTCGCTTTGCGACGTTGCCGTGTGTGACAGATCCAAGGTGGTGTGCGGGTAGTCGTCGTTGCGCACATCCCAGTCGGGGAGGTACGCCATGATTTCGCGCGTACGTGCCCGCCACGGGAACATGTTCTCAACCGCGAATCGAATCTCGGTTTCTTCGCCCATGCGAGCCAACCCGGTCACGAAGTTGCGCGCATAGTCTCGCTGCCAGCGAAAAGGCGGATGTACAACAACCGTACTGGCACCAAGGGTTTCCGCAGCCGCGCGTGCGCGCTGCAACTTCACCCAGGGGTCCGTACTCCACACGCGCTGGGTGATCAACAGACACGGTGCATGAATGGCCAAAATTGGTACGCCGTGATGATCAGACAAGCGACGAAGGGCCTCGGGGTCTTGGCTGATCGGATCAGTCATCACCATGATCTCAACGCCGTCGTAACCGAGTCGAGCAGCGAGTTCAAAGGTGACCGCCACCGATTCCGGGTACGTCGACGCACTCGAAAGCGCGATTTTGGCTTGTGGGATGCGAACGATCGGTGAGCTCATCTCACGCGCTGATTTCAACTGGGTGCGACGACGGGGTGGGCTCAGAAATTGCTCGCCACCGGTTTGCTAAGTAGTGGACAACGACCAGCAGCAGGGCGCCCACGATCCCGAACGCCACGCCGATCAGGCCGTACGCGGTCGATGTGATGGTGATGGCGAAGAAGTTCGCGAGACCAGCGATGGACAGAACAAGCAGGAAACCAACCGCCATCGATCCAACGATTAACCCACGGATCCGATCGAGCGGACGCGCAACGAGCACCAACACCGACCACGAACAGACAAACAGCGTCAACGTCGCAGACACCCGAGCTTCATTCACACCCGCACCGTGAGTGAGCGCGAGATAGTAGGACGCGAATGACAGCCCCGCGATGACAGCGCCAGCGGGAATGGTGAACGACAGGACGCGTCGAAAGAACCCGGGTACGAATCGCTGAGTGTTTGGCATGAGCGCCAAGAGGAAGCCAGGCGCGCCGATAGTCAGCGCTGTCACGAGCGTCAAGTGGCGGGGCAAGAACGGAAACGGCAAGGTAGCGATGCCAGTCATCACAGCAAGAACCAACGAGTAGAACGACTTCGTCAAGAACAAGTCACTCACTCGTTCGATGTTGCCCAAGACGCGTCGACCCTCGGCAACGACGGATGGCATGACCGAGAACTGATCGTCGAGAAGCACGAGTTGAGCTACTGCCCGGGTGGCCCCGGCTCCTGACCCCATCGCGATGCCGAGATCTGCGTCCTTCAAGGCGAGTACGTCGTTGACTCCATCGCCGGTCATCGCCACCACGTGTCCCCGGCTTTGCAGGGCACTCACCATCGCTCGCTTTTGCGCCGGTGTGACACGCCCAAATACGCCACGACTTTCCAACACGTCGGCGAGCGCGTCTTGATCCTCGGGCAATTCGTTGGCATCAAAGGGTTCATCGCCGCCGGGGATACCGGCTTGCCTTGCGATCGCACCGACCGTGAGGGGGTTGTCCCCGGAAATCACTTTGATGGTGACACCTTGATCCAAGAAGTAAGCGACCGTGTGGGGGGCATCGCTGCGCAGCCGTTGATCAATCACCACGAGGGCGGCCGCGGTGACCGGACCCGCGACTTCTGTCGTCGGCGTCGTACCTGTGTCGGCTGGATGGGCCAAGACCAGTACTCGGGCCCCAAGACCTGCGAGCGCGCTGGCCTGTCGGCGTACATCATCGGCAGGATCCAACAGAATCTCGGGGGCTCCGATCAACCACCACCCATGTTCCTGGAACTTTACGGCTGACCACTTGCGGGCACTGGAGAACGCGATGGAGTCGAGTACGTCCCAATCGGGGGTCGGGTACGCCTCAGCCACTGCGACCACGGTGGGATTTGGTGCGCTTTCGGCGGCGCCGATCGCGCCCAATGCCTCGTCGACGGGTGCAGTCTCATCGAGAATCACGACTTGACTGACGTGCATCCCGGGCTCGGTCAGCGTGCCGGTCTTGTCCACGCAGATGACGTCAACGCGGGCCAGCGTTTCGACTGCGGCCATTTCTTGAACCAAAGCACGACGAGCACCGAGACGCACAACGGCCACCGCCATCGCGACGCTGGTCAACAAGACCAATCCCTCGGGAATCATGGTCACGACGCCGGCGACGGTGCCCGTGAGCGCCGACTGCCAGCTATCCGACGCCCGAATTTGGCTGACAAACAACAGGATTCCCACCGGCACGATGACTACGGTCATCACCCGCACGAATCTCATGATCGAGATCATGAGTTCCGATTTGGTGGTCGTGAACTTGCGTGCCTCCGACGTCAGTCGGGTGGCGTACGACTCGAGACCGACACTCGTTGCTCGCATCACACCAGATCCGGCAACCACAAATGAACCCGACATCGCGGCGTCGCCGATGACTTTGTCGACCGGGTCAGCTTCACCGGTCAGCAGCGATTCATCGATTTCGAGACC
>JBBRLC010000118.1:0-5235 GCA_038231595.1 Candidatus Nanopelagicales bacterium
CGGCTGCTGCGAATTGGTCGTCGCCGAGTTTGACCCCGGTCATGGTGTGGGGTGAGTCGGGGTGTGGATGCGACAAACTCATCGCGGTGTCCATGTAGTCCGCACCAGCGGCGTATGCGCCGTGGAAGATCGGCAAGACGTATCGAGGATCCACCACATTGAGTACGTGGGTGATCGCGTGCTCGCGGCAGAGCGCCTCGACGGCCTCGGCCGATGAGGCGTCAATCTGCGCGGCCACAAATCGGCTATCTCCCACTCGCTCGACAAGTGCCTGGGCTCGACCGAGGTCGTAGTCGGAAATAACGGCGACGTCGAAGAAGTCTCGGCGTGCGGCAATGAGTACGGCTGAGGAACCGACTCCGCCAGCACCAACAATCAGAATGCGCATCGGGCAACGTCTCCTTGTCACGGTTGGCTAGCACGAGTCCCGCGCACGCTAGAGCACGGTCCCCTTATCGGAGCGTCAGTTGCTTGCCAAGACCCTCAGAATGATCCGGAGTGGCTCGCTCGCACGCCTTCTGACCAACCTTCTCACCGTGATCCTGCATGCGAGGCAACCGGATCAGTAGAGATCCGACGATTTCCGTACAAATCCCCCGCTCGCCTACTACCTTCCCTCGCGAGGTTCTCCACACGTCTCCCGGCGAGAGGTTCACCATGAGTTCTGTCACGGCGCCTTCGGAACACGGCAGCGCCCCCGGCGAAAAGGGCCTCAAGGGGGGCTCACTCGGCCTGGTTTCGAGCATCGTGGTGGGAATGGCGTCGACGGCTCCGGCGTACAGCCTTGCCGCCAGTCTGGGTCTTGTCGTCGCCAGCAGTGGTGCAATTCTCGCCGGAGTGAAAGCGCCGGCGATCATGCTGCTGGCCTTCATCCCGATGTATTTCATCGCGGTCGCCTACCAAGAACTCAACAAAGCCGAGGCGGATTGCGGCACCACATTCACTTGGGCGAGTCGCGCATTCGGTCCATGGGTCGGCTGGCTCGGTGGGTGGGGCATCATCGCTGCCGACGTCATCGTCATGGCAAACCTGGCGCAAATCGCCGGGTCCTATTCGTTTACCTTCGCCGGGGACATCACGAGTTTCTTCGGCGGCAGTACGGCTTGGGCTGCCGACCTTGCCGCGAGCACTTTTTGGTCCACGGTGGCGGGTTTGTTGTGGATCGCAATCATGACTTACATCTGCTATCGCGGCATCGAAGTCTCAGCAAAGATTCAGTACGGTCTCCTCGGTATCGAAGTCACCGTGCTCTTCATTTTTTCAATCGTTGCGTTGGTCAAGGTGTTCACCAACCACGCCGAGTCTTACTCCCTTACGCCTCAGTTGTCGTGGTTCTGGCCGGCCGGGCTCGACATCAGTACGGTGATCGCGCCAGCACTTCTTAGCGCGGTATTCATCTATTGGGGTTGGGATACCGCAGTCGCGTGCAACGAAGAAAGTGATGATCCAGGCACGACGCCTGGACGTGCCGCAGTCATTTCGACACTCCTGCTGCTCCTCACCTACGCCATCGTGACCGTCGCGGCCGTCTCGTTTGCAGGCGTGGGAACCGATGGAATCGGTCTAGGAAATCCTGATAACTCAAGCGACGTTTTCGCAGCGATCGGGCCTGACTTGTTCGGAGATTCCGCGCTCGGGAAGATCGGTCTGCTCCTGCTGTCTGCGTCGATTCTGACGTCAGCCTCCGCTTCCACCCAGACCACAATCTTGCCCACGGCTCGGACGGCGCTGTCGATGGCCGCGTACCGAGCAATTCCGAAGAAGTTTGCCAACATCCACACGCGGTTCCTCACTCCCACCTGGGCTACGTGGGGAATGGGAATCATCTCTGCTGCCTTCTACCTGTTGTTCACGCTGATTAGTGTCAATCTCCTGACGGCGTTGATTGGGTCGGTCGGGCTCATGATCGCCTTCTACTACGGCCTGACGGGATTCGTGTGTGTCTGGTACTACCGCAAAACGCTCGCAAAGAACCCTCGAGATCTGTTGATGCGTGGAGTCTTGCCATTCCTCGGTGGTGTGATTCTCTTCGGCGCCTTCATCTATGCGCTCAAGATTTATGCCGCGGCAGATTGGCTCACCGACAACGACGGGAACAACGTCACCATCTTTGGGGTCGGTGCTGTTGCCGTCGTCGGAGTCGGAGCTTTGGTCGTCGGAGTTGTGCTGATGATCTTGCAGCGGATCGCCGAGCCCGCCTTCTTCAAGGGCGAGACACTCCCACGCAAGAGCCACGACCTGATCTTGGTTCCGGTGGAGGGTGTAGTCGCGACTCTCGGACTCCCCGACTCCGGTGAGATGCCGACAGTTATCGCACGCGACCTCTCCAATTTGCCAGCGGGTGCCGAGGTCTACGACCCGGCGACTGGCAAGACGATGTCAGCTGAGGAGGCGGAGGACTTCATTGAGAAACAGGTCGACGAGTAGGCCCCCCTTCGGACGGGCGGGGCGCACTGCAACATCTACTCGCCGGGGATTCTCGCGTCCAATAGCGGTTGGCGCGGATCCCACGTCGTCCCATCGCGGTCGTCCTTGCGACGTCGGGTAATCGCCGAAAGTGCTTCTAGCACAATGCGATTCCCCAACAGTGCGGTGATATCAGCGTGGTCGTACGGCGGCGACACTTCAACCACGTCCATGCCAAAGATGGGCAATTCGTAACAGATTCGGCGTACGGCATCGAGAAGTTCGCGCGCCGATAGACCGCCCGGCTCCGGGGTGCCGGTACCCGGCGCGTGACCCGGATCGCACACGTCGATGTCAATCGACAGGAACACTCCGTGGCAGTCGTCCATGGCCCGGATGAAAGCTTCGTCCAAACAGACATCAAGTCCGCGTACGACAACTTCGGTCATCTCGTAAGACCTCATGCCTTGCTCGGCCATCCACTGCAGCGTGTCGGGTGGGGGCCAATAGCCACGCAGGCCGATTTGCAGGAACCTATCGCCGCGCGCTGCTCCCGATTCGATCAATCGTCGCATTGGTTGACCATGCCCGATCAATGAACCGAATTCGATATTGCCCGTGTCGGCGTGTGCATCGAAGTGCAGAACGGCGACCTTGCCCCACCCGCGCGCACGCGCGACTCCGGTCACGTCAGGCCACGTGATCGTGTGATCGCCACCGAGAATCAGCGGGATCGCACCGCTTGCCGCCACCCGTTCGACGACAACTTCAAGATCCGCGCAGGAGCGGGCCGCGTCGCCGGAATACATTTCGACGTCGCCACCATCAACCACACGCAAATCGCGCAACCCGTCGACGCGCATCGCCAATGAAGGTCTCGAACCATCATGGGCCAGGTAGCAGGCCATCCGCATCGCTTGCGGCCCGAACCGTGCACCGGATCTAAACGACGTTCCCCCATCGAAGGGCGCGCCCAGGATGACAACGTCGGCACCGTCGTATGTCGTTGGCTCGTCGAGATCGCACGGATCGACCCCAAGAAAGGTCAAGTCTGGGCCGTATTGACCGCCATATCGCCCCATGTCGCTGAGCCTAGTCAGCGACGTTGATCACGTCCGCTGCTTCCGTGTGCATGGCGACGCAGAACTCGTTTCCCTCCGGATCGGCCATCGGTTGCCAAGCATGCCGTAGCCCTCCAACTGGGTTCCAACCCGGTGTCCACCCATCGACTCAAGAATGGCAACGTGCGCATCGAACTCTTGCGTGTGCACGTCACTATGCGCTCTGCTCTTACCGAGTTTCGACTCGGGAACACCTTGCAAGATCACCGCCGGTCCCGGTGGTTCGCCAACTCCAGGCGTGATCACGGCGTACTGAACGATGCTTTCGACGACGTCGTATCCCATTGCCGTACAGCAAAACGGTGCCAGCGCATCTGGGTCTAAACAATCCAAAACAAGTGAGATCCGCATGCTCCACTCTCCTTGCCCATCGCCGGCGAGCTCGGCGCTCGAGTTCGACACTACCGGCGCAGCCGAATCCTCCGCCAAATCGAATTGCGCTGGTCCTGCGCCACTGGATCGATGTTTCCGCGACCAAGTCTGGGCGGGATTCGACACTTCGGAGGGCGCTTGTTTTGGACCGAATTGGTTCCCCAATTGGGGTTGCGCGCTACTCCCTTGTGGGTTTAGTATTCGAACATACATTCGAACAATGATTTCTGTACTCAAGAGAATTGGGCCCAAACGCTGGCCTGGCTCGACACCTGGGGGAGGTGGCTGATGGCTCTATCCGGAGATGACTGCGGGGATTTGACGCTGGAAGCCGCCCGGGACGCGTGGAGTCAGTTGCATGGCGCGATCGCGGTGCTGCGGGACTTAGAGATGACTGATATTTCCGGTGCCGGAGCGCAGGAAATTTTGCGTGAATCGCGAAAGGCGCGGGCGTCCCTGGAGTCGGTGGATTTGCGGGCTTTACGTCAGTTCGACACCGAGGCGTCGTGGCGTCGTGATGGTTATCTCAGCGCTGCGGCCTGCGTTCGTACGCGGCTGAAGATGAATGACAGTGAAGTACGTGAACGACTCCACGCGGCTCGCTTGCTTGATGACATGCCTCGGATGGCGCAGGCGTTAGCTGTTGGCGACATCAGCTACGCCCACCTGCGCACCGTGAGCCGAGCGGCTGCTCAGAATCCGAGCCGCCGGGTATCGCTGGCCCACGCCGACGAAATCTTGGCGCGCTCCGCGTGCATGCTGAACCCCAAAGACCTCAACCGGGTTGTTCAACGCTGGACTCACGCGGTCGACCCGCAAGCAGTAGTGGCAACCGAAGAACGCCTCTACCGCCAGCGAGCCGCCTGGGCTTCCACGACCTTTGAAGGCGCCGTGGATGTGCGTGGTCTGCTCGCACCCGAAGGGGGAGTAGTCCTCATCACCGCTTTAGATGCCCGCGTCGCGGCGTCTTACCGCGAAGCCGTGGCTCGCGACGGCGTCGATGACCGAGACCCCGCGGGGCGCCGAGCAGATGCCCTCGTCGATGTCGCGGCGTACTACCTCGACAACGCTGACCTTGCCGACGTCGGCGGAAACAAGCCGCACGTCCAAGTAATCGTGCCGCTGGCGACCTTGCAAGCCACCCGTGATCAACTCGACGTCGAACCCGCGATGTTGGTCGGGGTCGGTCCGATCAGCGGCGAAGCCGCCCGGCGGGTCGCCTGTGACGCATCGATCGTGCGAATCGTCGTTGATCCCGCAGGACTACCCCTCGATGTTGGTCGCGCCACCCGAACCATCTCAAAAGCACTCCGCACAGCCCTCGACACCCGTGACG
>JBBRLC010000119.1:0-5129 GCA_038231595.1 Candidatus Nanopelagicales bacterium
CGGTCGTCTTCTACCTGATGGGGCTCCTGACGCTGCTATTGCTTCTGCTGCCGTTCATACCCGGGCTGCGGTCCATCCCACGCTGGATTCCGATCCATCGACTGATCTGGCGCGACTATTACCGCAAGCAGCGGGCTAGTTAGACAGATGCCTCGACAACAGTTAAAGCCGGATCTGGGGCCAGCACGCGGATGAGTTGACCTGTACGCCGACCGGTGCGCCACAACCCGGCGACAACCCGGCGACACCCCCGGGGAGCTTGGGGGCAGCGGCGAGAACAACAGGGCACGTACTGCACGATTGCGGACGGGGGGCCGTCGAGTGACGGCAGTACCGCGCTGCTATTCGCAGGACTCAGATGAAGAGCAACTGGGCGCCTTCGGTTTTCTCGATGAAGTCCGACGCACTGATGATTGCCTCGACTTCGTCGTAGAGATCATCCATGGTCAGGTGATTCATGTCGGCTGACATCTTGCACGCCCAGAGGTGGGCACCCGACGCGACGATCTGATCAAGGAACTCGGGTACCTCGGGTACGCCGACGTCAGCGATCGACTTCTTCATCTTCGCCGTAGCCATGGCCGTCATTCCCGGAAGTCCACCGAGACCTTGAGGCATGTGTGTTGCGGGGTTTCCTAGCAGCGTGAACTTGAGATCGTTCATCGTCGCCTTATTGATGATGTCGAAACCCCAGAACGTGAAGAACAGATGCGTCTCGATGCCCTCGCCGAGCGCTGCGTTCGCCAGCACCAGACCCGGATAGGCCATGTCAAGCGAACCCTTCGAGCAAATGATTGCAAGTTTGCGCCCAGTCTCCTCGTCGTCGAAGGAGGGAATGACCGGAGCGCTCTGTGTCGTGGTCATGATGTGTTCTCCGCTCTCGGCTAGACGCAGCCGACTGGCTTCGGGAGCCCGGCGATGTAGGCCATCTTCTTGGCGGGCTTCTTCGGGAACAACACGAACAACTGCTTAGTAGGGGTGCCCCCGACAGTGGTCACGCGACGCAACGTCGGTGTCTCGCCTTGGGACTTGAAGTCCTCACGCAGAAACCGAATCACGGCCCAGTGCTCGTCGGTCATCTCGATACCGATGGCCTTGGCAAGCTCTGCCCCTAGCACTTCGTCCCACTCGTCGTACTCGGTCAGGAATCCCTCGGCGTCGACGTGGACGTCGTGGCCGGCGATCGTCGTGACGGTCATGCTGTGCACCTCTCTCGTTGCTCGCTCGTGTGGGGGCTCGTACGGCTGATCAGATGGATTCCTCGTGTTTGCCTACCATCGACATCGCCGACGGCAAAGGAATTGGGCGTCCGGGCAGCAGCACGTGCCAATACATCCATTGGAACGCTAACTTGCCCCAGTGATTCTCGTGTGTCTCCTTCAACAGACTGAACGGGCCGATGCCGGGGATCGGGTACTTGCCCGGGAGGGGCTCGGTGTCGTAGTTGAAGTCGATAAGCATTCCCTTGCCATGGCCGGTCTCGATGAAGCAGTTGGCATGCCCGTCGAACGAGCCCGTCATGGGCCGACCGTTGACGTGCTCAACGAAATTGTCCGGGAACAACTCCATCGAGAAATGCGCGACAGATCCGGCCTTGGAGGTCGGTAGATCAGCAGCGTCACCGATGGCGAAGATGTTGTCGTGCTCTTTCGACAGGAAGTTGTGCTTGTCGACCGGTACGTAATTCAACTCATTGCCGAGGCCGGACTTGGCGATGAAGTCCGCCCCCATGTTCAGCGGGATCGTGACCAAAAGGTCAAACGGGACCTCACGTTCATCCATCGACACGAGGGTCTTGGTGTCATTGTCGATCCGGTCGATCATGAAGTCCGTCTCAAGCGCGATGTTCCGATCCGTGAGCATGTTGCCCAGATGCTTGGCGGCAACCGGTTTCGTGAAAGCACCATCGAGTGGTGTCACGTACGTGATGTCCACCTTGTCCCGAATCTTTCGATCGGAGAAGAACGCATCGGCGAGTAACGCGAACTCAAGCGGAGCGACCGGACATTTGATCGGCATCTCCACAATCTGCACAACCAGACGCCCGCCTTGCCAGTCGGCGAGTCGGCCACCCAGTGCCGCCGCACCGTCGAGGGTGTAAAAGTCGAATATCGACTTGCGCCACTCGGACCCGATCATCCCCTCAGTTTGATCTGGACGTGGTGTCACGCCGGTGGCGATCACGAGGTAGTCGTACTCCAGCGACCGACCGTCGCTGAGATGCACAGTATTTTCCTGGGGGACGACCTGGTCGATCCCCGAGATCACCAACTCAACCCCATCGGGCATGAACCGCCGACGGGACTTGACCAACTCTTCAGGCGCGTACTGACCGAAGGGTACGAACAGGTATCCGGGCTGGTAGTGGTGCGAGTCGTTCTGGTCGACAACCGAGATGGACCACTCCGCTAGGGGCAACCGGTCACGCAACTTGTTGACCGCCATCGTTCCGGCAGTCCCTCCGCCGAGAATCACTAGTCGTTTCATCACGCCTTCCTTCATTGAGCCTGTGCGATGGGACGGGGTTCACGGTCGGCCTGGAACTCCTGGACCGCGGCAAACGCGCGTGGGCCGTAGACCGTGGCCGGTCCGCCGTTCATGAGGATCACCACGCCGATCGCCTCAGCTGCCTCAGCGAGAGTCGCGCCGTGAGCAACCGCCGCACGGGCGTGCGCAGCGATGCAACCATCGCATTCTTGACTCACAGCCAGCGCGAGCGCGATCAGTTCCTTGGTCTTGGTGTCGAGCGCTCCGTCGACGAGGGCGGCGTCGTGCAGAGCGGAGAACCCGGTGAACACCGCAGGGATCATCCGTCTCAACTCGCGGGTGGGACCGCTCAGTTCTGCTTGGACAGCCTTGCCGTGGGTCATAGCGATTCCTTCTTGTCGGTCACGCGCTTCCTGGACGGGCTTCATGCCAATCCTTTCTATACCCCCAGGGGTATAGTACTCTCTCTGCAGCCGGAAGGAAATGAGGATGAGCGGCGGATCCGTCGTCGATCGAAACGGTCGGAACTCTCGATGAAGCACGCGAAGAAGGAGGCACCGCATGAAGCTCGACCCCGATGAGATGGTCCCTGTAATCAACAGATTGCGGCGAGCAGAAGGCCAGATCGGCGGAGTCATCCGCATGCTGGAGGACGGTCGTCAGTGTCAGGACGTCGTCACTCAACTGGCGGCAGTAATTCGCGCGCTCGACAAGGCAGGTTTCGCGATCATTGCCTCCGGCGTGCGACGTTGCGTGGCCGACCCCGACGAGGCCTTGAACCTCGAACAGTTGGAGAAACTCTTCCTCTCCCTCGCATAGGCGGTTATGGCAGGGGAGCCAGGTGAGTGGCCAGGTAGGCGGGGACTTGGTCGAGGGCGACGCGTTCCTGAGCCATGGTGTCGCGCTCGCGGATGGTCACAGCCTGATCGTCGAGCGTCTCGAAGTCCACGGTGATGCAAAACGGCGTACCGATTTCGTCCTGGCGGCGATAACGACGACCGATCGCACCGGCGTCGTCGAATTCGACGTTCCACGTACGCCGCAGTTGTGCCGCCAGGTCGCGCGCCTTCGGTGACAGATCCGCGTTGCGCGAGAGCGGCAAGACTGCTGCTTTCACTGGCGCAAGGCGCCGATCGAGACGAAGCACGACCCTCTTGTCGACGCCACCCTTGGTATTTGGCGCCTCATCTTCGGCGTAGGACTCCAACAGGAACGCCAGAACCGAACGGGTCAGCCCAGCGGCCGGTTCGATGACATACGGCGTCCAGCGCTCGCCGGTCTCTTGATCGAAAAACGACAGGTCAGTGCCCGAGTGTTGTGAGTGAGTCTTGAGGTCAAAGTCCGTGCGGTTGGCGATTCCTTCGAGTTCGCCAAATTCGTTGCCACCAAAGCGGAATCGATACTCGATATCAACGGTTCGCTTCGAGTAATGCGACAACTTCTCCTTGGGATGCTCAAAGAACCGCAGGTTCTCCGCAGATAGCCCCAGGTCGATGTACCAATTCCAACGCTCTTGCAACCAGTACTCGTGCCACTCCTCATCAGTGCCAGGCTTGACGAAGAACTCCATCTCCATCTGCTCAAACTCGCGCGTGCGGAAGATGAAGTTTCCCGGTGTGATCTCGTTGCGGAACGACTTGCCGACCTGGCCGATTCCAAACGGTGGTTTCATCCGCGACGACGCGGCGACATTGGCGTAGTTGACGAAGATGCCCTGCGCGGTTTCGGGGCGTAGGTAGTGCAGCGAGGAGTCGTCCTGCACCGGACCGAGGTGCGTCGTCAGCAACCCGTTGAATTGCTTGGGTTCGGTGAATCGACCCTTGACCCCACAATTCGGGCAATTGATACCGGCGAGTCCGCCCTCCGGGGAACGTCCCTTGCGCTCCTCAAACTCTTCGATGAGTTGATCTTCGCGAAAGCGTTTGTGACACGACGTGCATTCCGTCAACGGATCAACGAAAGCTTCGACATGTCCAGAAGCGACCCACACCTGGGGCGCCAAGATCACTGACGAGTCAAGGCCCACAACGTCGTCACGCGAACGTACGACCGAATTCCACCACTCGCGTTTGATGTTCTCTTTGAGTTCCACGCCGAGCGGTCCGTAGTCCCATGCCGATCGGGTTCCCCCGTATATCTCGCTGCACGGATACACGAATCCGCGGCGCTTAGACAAACTGACAACGGCATCAATGCGATCAACGGCCATGTTGGGCTCCGTCCGGCTGGCTGTCGGCGAGGCGGCCTCACGCGAATCACTCGGCGCGAGGCGAGTTCTTCGTGGGTTGGCACGCGGTATCAAGGCCGTCAGGCTATCGAGTCGACCGCTACGCCCCGGCCCCGCGGTCTCTGCGCAGCGCCACGACATCTGCGTCGTCGGCCCGCAAACTCGCAGCGTCAACGACCAGACCCATCGGGGCGCTGGTCAGCAGGGCCTCGTATGCCGACGGCTCATCGATCGCGGTGGCAAGAAATGGCCACGCGCCGATCTTCACGTCGTACGACGAAAGTGCTCGCCGATATGTCCCCACGCTGTCCCACTGCGTGCCAAGCAGTCCGGCATCATTGTCATCAATTGCTCGGCCGGCCCAACCCCCGAGATAGCCCGGTTCTTGGGCCAGAACATCCAGCGCGGCGCCCGC
>JBBRLC010000120.1:0-5099 GCA_038231595.1 Candidatus Nanopelagicales bacterium
GACGCTCATTGCCTTCGCCGCTGTGAGCATCTCGTCGGAGACCGGTTCACCCGTGTGTGCCGCGGGGATCGGATGCTCGGTTGCCCCGCAGACGAGACACGGTTGCCCATCCACGAGTTTGAGCGCGAGCTCGGCGCTCATCCCCGCCAACTTGACACTGACCAGACTCTCGTAGTGCGCGCTTGCGTCACGTCGAGCAGATACGGCGGCGGCGTGCCCTTTCGCTAACTCGATTTCGGCGGCGTCGCTTACCACCAATTCACTCGCGGCGTGCGCTTGCACCTTCAGTTGCGCGAGCGCCTGCTGATCCGTGAACGCGCTGTTCGCTAGTTCCGCGGCGTTGTCACGTGCTAGCCGTGCTTGGGCGATTCGCTCTGGTAAATCAGCACTGAGACGCGACAGTTTCGCCAATTCCTTCTGAGCGGCTTTGGCTTCGTCGATCAGAATGCCTTGAGCGCGTTCTCTTTGCGCGAGCCCCCGTTCTTCGTCAACGAGGTGCTGCAGTTCTCCTGCCTGTCGAACCAGGTCCGCCGCGAGCTGTGACTGGGTTTCCAGGCCAAGTCCGTTGAGGTGTTCCTCGGTCGGGTTGGGTTCGAGCCCGTTCAGCCTCTCTTTATCGCTGGCGAGTTTTTCCCGTGCCTCGTCGAGCGCTTCCAGTAAGGGGCGAAGTGGCGCCACCCTGGTTGCTAAGTCGAGCTTGGCGATGCACTCGTCGTGGTGTTCGCGACTTTGCTCATGTTCGTCGAGGGCGCGCCGTACCTTCCCATGATCTTCGGTCAGTTTGAGTAGCCGTGCGAGTCGTTGCTCCTCGATTCGAGCCGATTCAAGTGCGGTACTTGCCTGCGTCCGTAGGGTGGCGCGAAAAACAGCGTTCTCGGCGAGTTCGCGCGTTATGGCGACGAACTCGGTGCGCCGCTCGTCGTCGCTCATCTCGTTGATCAGGACGCGACGCTCGTCGTCACATCCAGCGGCTTCCACTGCGGCCGCGCAGGCTTTTCCGATCGCTACTTTCGCTTGCTCGAGGTCCCGTCGAGCTGCCTTCGCTCGGTCCTCAAGTTCTGCGGTGATCTTGTCGTAAAGACGAGTCTCAAAGAGGGTGGTGAGAAGTTCGCGGCGCTGATCGTCGTCGGCGCGTAGGAACTTTGCAAATTCCCCTTGGGGCAGGATCGCAACCTGGGTGAACTGATTTGCCGTGAGCCCGATGATCCTGGTGATCTCGGTGGTCACTTCTTTGATTTCCGACGATTCGCCCGTCCATGTCGTGCCGCTGAGACTCTCAAGGTGCGCGGTCGGTTTCTCCAAGATTTCGCCTTCGCCCCGCCGCTTCTGACGTGGGTATGGCGGTGTACGCGTCACCCTGAAGCGCCTACCGCCGACCGAAAACTCCATCGTCACCGAAGGCTTGTCGCTTGAATCGGCATAGCCGGAATAGAGCCGGTCAGTGTTGGAGGTGCTCACAGAAAGTCGGCCATAGAGCGCGTAGGTGATGGCGTCGAGGATCGTGGTCTTGCCAGCGCCCGTGGGCCCCTCGAGCAGGAACAGGCCGCCGGTAGAAAGTCGGTCGAAGTCCACGGATTGCAGTGACTTGAAGGGGCCGAAAGCAACGATCTCTAGGGAATGAAGTCGCATCACTCACCCGCGACTTGGCGTTGAACGGTCTCGACCACGTTGCGGATGACTACGAGTTCCTCCGCATTCGGTGCCTCGTTGGCAACATGTTCGACAAACATCGCGCAGACCTCCACCGGGTCGGTGGTTTTCGCCAGCTTCGCCAAGTCCGCGGCCGAATCTGAAAGGCCGCCGTCGGGGTCGAAGAACAAACTCAGCGTGTGCGGCCATCGGTCCCGGAGGCGCTCCATCGGATTGAGTGGCCGCTTCGGATCCGTGAGGGTGACCTTGACCCAAGAATCGGAGAGATCAGCGAGGTCGGTGTCGGCTCGAGCTAGCAGTTCATCGAGTCTGCCACGGACTTCTCGGAGCGGGCGGGGGACGGGTGCGTCGACAAGCTCGCTTGTCACTTTTCCCGATCCGTCAATGTTCACCAGAGTCACCGACTTGCGATGATCTTTCTCCGAGAAGGAGTACGCCAACGGTGAACCGCTGTAACGCAGGACTGTCGGGGAGTCGGCGAGGCGGATCTCTTGTTGGCGGTGGAGGTGGCCGAGGCCGACGTAGGTGGGTCCGTCAAACACGCGAGCCGGGGCGTCGCCGATCCCCCCAACACGAATGTCGCGCTCGGAGTCTGACGTCGAGCCTCCGGTAATGAACGCGTGGGCCACGACGACCGTGCGTGTGATGTCACGGGCCGCGGCGTCGGTCCGGATCAGAGATGCGGCTGCACGCAGCACAGACCCATGTGATCGGTCCGCGTCGAGTTCGGCCATCACCGCATCGGGAAGCAGGTAAGGGATTCCGTAGATCGCTAGCTCGCCGTGCTCGTCACTCAGGACGACAGGTCGGGCGATATCCGAAACCTGGGTGCGGATGTGAATCCCGGAAACTTCGCTCAATTCTGAACCGAATCCGAGCCGTACTGCTGAATCGTGATTTCCGCTCGTGAGCACCATCGGGATGCCCGCGCGAGCGAATTGCGTGAGGGTCCTGCTGAGGAGTTTGACCGCATCGGTTGACGGGACGGATCGGTCATAGATATCGCCGGCAACGATGACCGCGTCCACGTTGCGGCTGACGGCTTCAGTGAAGAGCCAGTCCAGGAAGGTGGCCTGGTGCTCCAACATGTCCTCGCGCTCGAACCTCCGCCCGAGGTGCCAATCGGACGTGTGAATCAGCTTCACCTGACCCCCTCTGCCGCTCGGACTTGGTCTCGGCCCCAACGTACCGAGTCGGTCTGACCCGTCGGGAGGTAGCCGAATGGCTCCGCGCCGACCCGGGGGTTACCGTGGGGGCGCTCGTCACCCCGGCACAAGAGAGGTCGAATGCTTCTTCGACTAGTGAAGAGTCACTGGCGGCCGTACCGAAGCGCCATCATCGCGGTGCTCATTTTGCAGACGATTCAAACGCTTGCCACCCTCGCGCTTCCAGCTCTTAACGCCGAAATCATCGACCAAGGTGTCATTGCTGGCGACATCAGTTACGTCATTAGCGTCGGTGGTCAGATGGTTGCTCTGACCCTGCTCCAGGTCCTGTGTGCAATCGGGGCGGTGTATTTCGGGGCAAAGGCGGCGATGGGCCTCGGTCGCGATATGCGTGCGGCGATTTTTGATCAAGTCCAGAGTTTCTCGGCCCAGGAAGTCAACCTCTTCGGGGCCCCATCGCTGATCACTCGTACGACCAATGACGTGCAACAGGTGCAAATGCTCGCGTTGATGACTTTCACTTTGATGATTTCCGCTCCCATCATGTGCGTGGGAGGCATCATTTTGGCCGTACGCCAAGACGTTCCTTTGTCGGGGTTGCTCCTTGTGATCGTGCCGGTCTTGGTTGGGATCGTAACTCTGATCATCAGTCATATGCGTCCGCTGTTTCGCTCGATGCAGGTCCGAATCGACTCGGTGAATCGCGTCATGCGTGAGCAGATTGTGGGCATCCGCGTCGTTCGAGCCTTTGTGCGCGAAGACCGTGAAGCGCAACGCTTTCGCGATGCCAGCAGCGACCTGATGGACGCCTCATTGGGTGTGGGTCGGCTGATGGCCCTCATGCCCGCCACGGTGATGTTGGTAATCAACGTCTCGAGTGTTGCGGTCATATGGTTCGGCGGACACCGAATCGATAGTGGCTCCATGCAGATCGGCGAGATGATCGCATTCCTGAGTTACCTGATGCAGATTTTGATGGCCGTGATGATGGCCACCTTCATGTTCGTCTTACTTCCTCGCGCCGAAGTCTGCGCCGATCGAATCATGGACGTGATGGACACCGACTCGAGTGTGATCCCGCCTACAGACCCCATTCGAAAGCTCCCCGGTGTGGGTCGACTCGAGTTCGTGGACGTTTCATTTTGTTATCCGGGTGCGGAGAACGCCGTACTGGAGCACGTGAAGCTCACGGCCGATCCTGGTCGCACGACCGCCGTCATCGGCAGCACTGGCAGTGGCAAGACGACAGTGTTGAGTCTCATTCCACGATTGATGGACGTCACGTCAGGCCGCGTGCTGATCGATGGAATCAACGTTCGCGACATCGACCCGGACCAACTCGTGAGAACCGTCGGATTGGTTCCGCAGAAGCCGTACCTCTTCACTGGCACCGTCGGCTCGAATCTTCGCTACGGGAAACCCGAAGCCAGCGACGAAGAACTCTGGGAAGCGCTCGAGATCGCCCAAGCGCGGGGATTTGTGGAGTCGATGCCCGGCGGTCTTGATGCCGCGATCTCGCAAGGAGGCACGAATGTTTCTGGCGGTCAGCGCCAGCGGTTAGCCATTGCCCGAGTTCTCGTACGACGACCGCAGTTTTACCTCTTCGACGACTCGTTTTCAGCCCTGGACTACTCAACCGACGCGGCTCTTCGGTTGGCGCTGGCCCGCTCTATCGGCGACGCCACCGTCGTGATCGTCGCCCAGCGCGTCAGCACTATCCGCGATGCCCAGCGGATCGTGGTGCTCGACGAAGGCGCGGTCGTCGGTGTCGGTACCCACTCACAACTTATGGCTGCCAATGAGACGTACCGCGAAATCGTCCTCTCGCAATTGACCGAGCAGGAGGCGGCGTGACTACCCAGTCGCAGATTCCGGTCCGACCCAACTCCGGCCCGCGCCCCCCTGGTGGACCCGGGATGAGTTCGTTCACTGCCGGACCAACGGCTAAATCGATGGACTTCAAGGGATCGGGAAAGCGATTGCTTTCCATGCTTCGCCCGGAACGTCGGATGGTTTTGGGTGTGTTGCTGATGGGTGTCGCCAGCGTCACTCTTGCCGTCATCGGACCAAAGATCCTCGCCAACGCGACCAACGCGATTGTCGCCGGCGTCATTGGTCAACGGTTGCCCGCTGGGTTGTCACAGCAACAAGCAGCCGATCTCTTGCGTTCACAAGGCCAAGACAGTTTGGCCAACATCGTGGTTACCAACGACGTGATTCCCGGCGAGGGAATCAACTTCGATTCACTCGCGCACGTTCTCATGATCGCGCTGTTGGCCTACA
>JBBRLC010000121.1:0-5084 GCA_038231595.1 Candidatus Nanopelagicales bacterium
CCAGCGGTACGCCGGACACGCCGCAGCGATGATCGGACCAACTTGCAATGTCCGGCCCAAAGATCGCCAGAGGCGTGCGTCGCCGCTACGCAGCAGCGAAGCGATCGCGGCGGGACCAGAGTCGACCCGGCCGCTTGGTTCGATCCACTGAACGGACTCGTTGCAATCCTCGACTGAAACGTTCAAGGCGCCGAGGTCCTCAAACTGCCACGCCACCAACCGTGCGTCCGAACGCACGTGCCGCTCAAGGAATCGCGCGCAGGAGGAACAAAACGCGCAATCACCGTCGTACAAGAAAGTCGCTGATTCAGCGGTACGACTTCCAATCCCACTCACACGCCCAGTGTGCCAGCCATCCTCGTCAGGTGACCTGCGCAGTGTTGCGTATCACCCATCCCCCACCATTCCAACTGAGTTCGACCAACCAACGAATTTGTCCTCGCGCAGGTTGATGGACAATCACGACAGCACTCGACGCCGCGTGTCCTCGATCGACGATGAGACTTGACTCGGAGGGAACTGGCGTTGTGGTCGTCTCACGAACCAAGTCGTACGCCGATCTCGTGTCGGTCACATTGAGGACCACGCGCGTGGTTGTTTGGGACAAGACATGAACTCCCAACAGCACGGTTCGAAGTCCCCGCGGCCGTACCCCTGCTGACCGCAGTTGACACAGAGTGTGGGTATCGAGCCGAGCGGCAGGCCCATCCTCGGCATCGAACGACGCGATCTCACCCACGCCACCAGCGACGAACGTCGATCTGCGCTTGTCATCGAGATCGCGCATCACTTCGAGCCAGTACGCATCATTTCGAAGTACCGCGGGAGCGCCCGAGGAGGTGGTCGACGGCGAGACCCCCGGGGCAGTTGGTCGCAAAGAAACCGGCGCACCCGTCGATTCAACTGGAGTCACGCCGCATCCGGAGAAACCACCGGACCCCGATTCCCCTTGCGTGCCAACGCTTTTCCCAGTGACGGCGACAGACACCGGGAGGGCCGCGGTCGGGGGCGCCGCTCGAGCCGCAGCCACCGCGCTGACCACCATCACCGCCGACGCAAACCCCAGCAGCCCCACAAAAAGTTGCCGGACACGAAACGACTTACGACGACTTCGAGAGTGACCAGTCGCCTCTCGATCATCTCGACCTCCGCTACCAGCGCTCGGTGACCGACGCGACGAAGTTGAGGACTGCGATGCTGGCCTGCGCCGTGTCTCGGTTTGTCGGTCGGCGGCGGGAACGGGCCGCGGTACCCGAAAGGGTTCGCGCGGGGAGGACCCATCACCGCCACCGGAGCCCGTCGAGCTTGGCTCATCGGGATTGCGGCTCAGCGATGGTGGCTCTAACTCAACATCCTCGGGGGCTGCCAGTCTTTCCGCGGAACCCAAAGTGCCCGGCGTCTTGGATCCTGCATCCTGGACCAAATTTCCTCGTGGCGACGACCGAGTTGGATCGCCGAGACCCCACCTCGCCAGGATTCGTTCGAGGTCGACGTCGCTGTGGTCTTCGCGCCGGGGATCGCCCAAGTCATCTGCCATGGGCGCAGAGTGCCGCGAATCGACAACCTGCCGCGGAATTCATCCACAGCCCCGCTCCTTGACGCGCCCGCGTACGCAACCTGACGACCCAGATCGGATGGCGACTCCAATCGGGACGCGGCTCACGACGTCACACCGACGACTGGCCCGTAGGGTTTCTCCCGTGGTGACCAAGCGGATCCTGGCAACCAGCGGCGGCTTCCTCCCGACGGATCGTTGGGGAGTAATGAGGCCCGGATCGATGATTCTTGAGGCGCTTCGGCTCACCGGCGTCGAGCGGCCAACTGTCTGTCTCGTCATGACCGCAAGTGGCGATCCCGCGAACTACCTCGCGATGACGTACGCCGCATTCAGCGGGCACTCAGTCGACGTCTCCCACTTGGCGCTGTTTCCGCAACCAAATGTCGAGATCGACGAGGTCCTCGGACGCGCCGATCTGATTTGGGTCGGCGGTGGCTCCGTGGCGAACCTGCTCGCCCTGTGGCAACTCCACGGCGTCGACGAGGCCATGCGCGACGCCTGGGAGCGCGGCACGATTCTGGCCGGAGTCAGCGCCGGTTCAATCTGTTGGCACACAGGCGGTCCCACCGATTCCTTCGGACCAACGCTGCAACCGGTGACTAACGGACTCGGGCTTGTGCCGTACGGCAATGGCGTGCACTACGACAGCGAGGAACAACGACGGCCGCTACTGCATCACCTGGTTGCCGACCAGATCCTGCCAACCTCCTACGCCACTGATGATCGAGTCGGAATCTTGTACGAGGGTTCCGATCCCGTCGCCGTACTCTCCGACGCGCCAGAAACCACGACCCCCGACGCCGCCGCGGCCTATCGGGTGGAGCGAAACGCAGACGGAACCGTCACCGAAACCCGCCTTGCCCCCGGCGGACTCGGATAGGTCCAAAACGACGTACGCTCAACGGGTGGCAACGCTACGGATCCAGCGAGGCGGATTCAGCCCAGATGTCGTGGCCTACGACCTCGGCTGGGGCGAACAACGTGCGCTGCACGCAGAGGTTGCCGCCGGCACTGCTCCGGACACCGTGATGCTCCTCGAGCACGCATCGGTCTACACGGCGGGTCGGCGCACCGAGTCCGCAGATCGACCCACCGATGGCACGCCCGTCATCGATGTCGATCGCGGCGGGCGCATCACCTGGCATGGACCTGGGCAACTCGTCGGCTATCCGATTCTGCGACTGCCAGCGCGACTCGACGTGGTCGCGCACGTACGCCGGCTCGAAGAAGTCCTGATCAACACGTGCGCCGAAGTTGGCTTTGCCACCGGTCGCATCAAGGGACGTAGCGGCGTCTGGTTTGACGCCGACGAGCACGGCCCCGAACGCAAGGTCGCGGCCATCGGCGTACGCGTCGCGAGCGGGATCACCATGCACGGCTTCGCACTCAATTGTGATTGCGACATGACGTGGTACGACCGGATCGTGCCCTGCGGGATCGCCGATGCCGGTGTCACATCGTTGAGTCGCGAATCAATCGTACGCGGAGGCAGATCGATTGGCATCGCCGATGTCATCGATGTCGTCGAGGCTCAACTCCAGGCCGTACTGGGTCCGACGCTGACCGATCACGCAACAACTCGCCTCGCGCCGGCAGCGACGTAGGGTGGACTCGTGACTGTGGCACCGGAGGGTCGGCGGTTGTTGCGCGTTGAAGCGCGCAACGCGGAATTCCCGATCGAGCGCAAGCCAGAGTGGATCAAGACACGGCTCAAGACTGGTCCGGAGTACAAGTCCCTTGTCGCACTGGTAAAAGAAGAAGGACTGCATACCGTCTGCCAGGAGGCCGGCTGCCCGAACATTTACGAGTGCTGGGAGGACCGCGAAGCGACGTTCCTCATCGGCGGCGATCAGTGCACGCGTCGTTGCGACTTCTGCCAGATCGACACCGGCAAACCTGAACCGCTTGACCGCGACGAGCCTCGCAGAGTCGCGGAATCCGTTGCCACCATGGGATTGCGCTATGCCACCATCACGGGCGTAGCCCGAGATGACCTCCTCGACGGCGGGGCGTGGTTGTACGCCGAAACCGTGCGCGCAATCCACGAAGCCGTCCCCGGCTGCGGCGTCGAGTTGCTCGCACCGGACTTTAACGCCGTACCCGAATTGCTCGATGAAGTGTTTGCATCAGCGCCGGAAGTGTTCGCGCACAACATCGAAACGGTGCCGCGGATCTTCCGTCGAATCCGACCAGGGTTCCGCTACGCACGCTCGCTCGATGTGATCACGGCCGCCCGGGATCGAGGGCTGGTGACGAAGTCGAACCTGATCCTCGGCATGGGCGAGACGATCGACGAAGTACGCGAGTCGATGCGCGACTTGCGTGCAGCTGGCTGCGATTTGCTCACGATCACGCAATACCTGCGGCCGTCGTCGCGGCACCATCCCATCGAACGCTGGGTGCACCCCGACGAATTCGTCGAACTCGAGGCGTACGCCAATGAGATCGGTTTCGTGGGGGTCATGAGTGGGCCGCTCGTGCGTTCGTCGTACCGGGCCGGTCGCCTCTACGCCGCCGCGATGGCCGCGCGTACCTGACCCCTGCGGCCCCCTACTCCCCGCCCCGCAGCCGCAGCCGCACCCGCAGCCGCCCGCAGCCGCCCGCAGCCGCCCGCAGCCGCCCGCAGCCGCCCGCAGCCGCCCGCACCCGCAGTTGATCATGGAGTTATGCACGCTATTTCGATGAATGCCGTGCATAAGTCCATGATCAACTCGGGGTTGGTGGGGTGCCGGACCCGTGTACGGCGCTTACCCGGTTCGTCCTTAGGGTGGTGCCATGGCGAGTAACGCAAAGAAATCCGGTACATCCAAGGCTGCGGCCGCGCCGAAGAAGCGCTGGTGGGCTCAGATCATCGAGACGTACAAACTCACCGCCAAAGTCGACCGCAAGGTCGGGCCGGTCCTGCTCGCAACGTTCTTCATCACCTTTGCCGTCTTCCTCGGCCTCGGATTTGCGCTGAAGTCACCGGTCTTCTGGGGCATCCTCGGATTCCTGTTCGCCCTTCCCATCACGATGATCATCTTTGGTCGGCGCGCGCAAGCCGCGGGGTACGCGCAAGTTGAAGGCCAGCCGGGCGCGGCTGCGGCCGTACTTCAGTCGATGCGCGGCGCCTGGTTCGTTACACCGGCGGTCGCGATCACGAAGAACCAAGACATTGTGCACCGCGTCGTGGGCAGACCGGGCGTGATTCTCGTCGCCGAAGCGCCTGTCGGTCGAGCCGCTAATCTGCTGGCGAACGAGCGCAAGAGGACCGCGCGGTTCCTGCCCGAGACGCCGATCCTCGAAATCAGTGTGGGCGACGGCGAGGGTCAGGTTCCGCTGCGGAAGCTGCAGCGCAAGGTGATGAAGATGCCGCGTGCGCTGAAGCCCGCGCAGGTCACGGACGTACGCCGACGCCTCGAAGCACTGACCGCGTCGCCGCTGCCGATCCCGAAAGGCCCAATGCCGAAGGGCGCTCGAATGCCGCGTACCAAGGGCTAACTCCCCTAGCGAGTCCCGCTGCACTCCTTCACCGGTGAACCAAGCG
>JBBRLC010000122.1:0-5081 GCA_038231595.1 Candidatus Nanopelagicales bacterium
ACGCCATGCCGCTCACCGGGGGTCTCGGCACCGACCCGAACTTCCTGCGCGCCCATCCGTGCGGCGTCGGCGGTCTGGTCGTCGGGCATCTGCTGGGATTCGATTTCGGCTTTCACCCTGGCCTGGTAGTGCTCGACCTCGTTGGTGACGATGCCGATCGGTTGGCTCAACTGGAGCGCGGCGTCGCGGCTCACTTGGGATTCACTCGCGTGCTCGACAGCGTCGGTCAGGTCTACCCGCGCTCGCTAGATTACGACGTCGTCACCGCCCTGGCGCAGTCAGCGGCGGCACCCTCGAGTTTGGCCACGACGATCAGGTTGATGGCGGGTCTTGAACTCGTCACGGAGGGCTTCAAGGCCGGTCAAGTTGGGTCGAGCGCGATGCCGCACAAGATGAATACGCGGTCGTGCGAGCGCGTCAATGGACTCGCGGTGATTGTGCGCGGCTATGTCTCAATGATTGGTGAGTTGGCCGGCGATCAGTGGAATGAAGGCGACGTTTCGTGTTCGGTCGTACGCCGTGTCGCCCTCCCTGATGCGTTCTTCGCCATCGACGGCTTGTTTGAGACCTTCTTGACGGTGCTCGACGAATTCGGTGCGTTTCCTGCTGTGATTGAGCGCGAACTCGCTCGCTACTTGCCGTTCCTCACCACCACCAAAGTCTTGATGGCGTCGGTGCGTAAGGGTGTGGGTCGTGAAGTTGCGCACGAGGCCATCAAGGAGCACGCCGTAGCTACTGCGCTCGCGATGCGCGAGAAGGGGTCGCAGGGCAACGACCTGTTTGACCAACTGGCCGACGACGATCGTCTCGATCTTTCGCGAGCCGAGTTGGCTGCCCTGGTCTCCGATCCGCTTGACTTCACCGGCGCCGCGCGTGATCAGGTTGCGCGGGTGATCGGTCGAATCGAAGTGCTGGTTGCCGCGCATCCTGCTGCGGCTGAGTACGCGCCCGGAGAGATTCTGTGACGACGATCCCGATGCCGGCGTACGCCTTACCCGAGGGCTACACGCACATCTATTCCGGCAAAGTGCGCGATCTGTATTCCACCCCTCGCGGGCAGTTACTCTTTGTTGCAAGCGATCGTATGTCGGCCTACGACTGGGTCCTGCCGACACCGATTCCTGACAAGGGTCGAGTGTTGACGGCGCTATCGCTGTGGTGGTTTGAACGGTTGCAGGGTGTCGTTCCCAATCACGTCGTGTCGACGAATGTGCCGGCGGCGGTAAAGGGACGCGCGATGGTGTGCGCCAAGTTGGAGATGTTTCCCGTCGAGTGCGTCGCGCGCGGATATCTTGCGGGTTCGGGGCTTGTTGAGTACCAGGCGAATCAGAGCATTTGTGGTGTCAATCTCCCCCCTGGGCTCAAGGATGGCTCACTGCTCCCCAAACCGATTTTTACGCCAGCCACGAAAGCCGGGCTAGGCGATCACGATGAGAACGTGACCTTCGATGAGGTCGTGGCGCAGATCGGCCAAGAGGAGGCGTCGCAATTACGTCGGCACACTCTTGCTGTCTATATGCGAGCCGAGGAAATCGCGCACGAGCGTGGTCTGATTCTCGCTGACACGAAGTTTGAATTCGGGCGCGGCGTACGAGGCGAGATCGTGCTCGCCGATGAAGTGCTCACGCCAGATTCGTCGCGCTTTTGGCCAGTGGATCAGTGGGAGCCCGGACACGCCCAACCGTCGTTTGACAAACAGTACGTCCGCGACTGGTTGACCTCACCGGCTTCGGGTTGGGATCGCACGTCGGGGGAGGCACCGCCGGCGTTGCCCGATGATGTCGTCGGACGTACGCGTGCCAAGTACGTCGAGGCGTACGAGCGGCTAACGGGGAGGACCTTCGAGTGACGTGGCTATTGACCGGTGGTGCTGGCTACATCGGCGCTCACGTGTTGCGTGCGTTGCAGGATGCGGGTCGCGATGTCGTCGTTGTTGACGATCTTTCGACGGGCGTGCGGCCCCGAGTTCCCGACGGCGTGCCGCTGGCCAATGTCGATCTTGGAGATGCGGTCGCCCTTGCACAAGTCTTCGGTGATCACTCGGTGACCGGTGTCGTGCACCTGGCGGCGAAAAAGGCGGTCGGAGAATCTGTGGAGCGACCAGTTTGGTACTACCGGCAAAACGTTGACCGCATTCTGACGCTCGTCGAGACCATGGCCGACGCCGGAGTGCGGAACATGGTCTATTCCTCAAGTGCTGCGGTCTACGGGATGCCGGCGGGTGAGCAAGTCTCTGAGGATGAGCCGACCGCGCCGCTTTCGCCGTACGGTGAAACGAAGTTGATCGGAGAATGGGTCGTGAGTCATGCAGCGCGTGTTCATGGACTGTCGTGGACTGCGCTGCGATATTTCAACGTGGCCGGTGCCGGGTCCGATGACCTGGGTGACACGAGTGCCTTCAATCTAATTCCGTTGATCTTTCGGGCTGTGGCGGCGGGGGATCGGCCGAAGATTTTTGGTGACGATTATGAGACGCCCGATGGCACCTGCGTACGCGACTACATTCACGTAACCGATCTCGCTGAGGCCCACGTGATTGCAGCGCTGGCGACGGAAGGCGACGCGCCGATTGCCCGGGCGTACAACGTGGGGCGCGGTGTTGGTTCGTCGGTCCGCGAAGTTGTGGACATGGCCTCGGACGTGATCGGTCGTGACCTCAATGCCGAAGTAGTACCGCGACGCGCGGGTGATCCGGCGTACCTGGTGGCATCCGCCGAGCGGATTCGTGACGAACTCGGGTGGCAACCCACCCGAAATTTACAGGACATGGTCTCCAGCGCGTACGCCGCCTCCACCGCGTAGCACCCCCTTTCGCCGAGTCGTCAGTTTTTTGTCACTGGGCGGGCCATAAGTGACCAAAAACTGACGACTCGGGGCTCAGGGTTGGGGGCTGTGGACAGATCTCGTGGGACCGAGCCGCGATACGCCAAGGTACGCCGATGGGCACACTGTCGCGGCTCCCTGCCCCTTTGAGTGGGGGACCTTTTACGAGCAAGCAGGCTTTCGACCTCGGAATATCGAGAACGGTTCTTTGTGGCAAACGCTACGTACGGCTCTTCCCGGACGTCTTTGCGCTAGCAGAACCAGCGCCAACGGACGAACAACTAAGAGCCGCTGCGTTGATGGTTGTTCCACATGGTGCATTGAGTCATGCGAGCGCCGCGCTTCATTGGCAGATTCCCATCCCTGTGACGTTGCGTCGCGACTGCATCCACGTATGCGTCGGATTCGGTTCGGAAATGTCGAGAGTGAGAGGGCTCAAGGTCCATGAGCTTCGACTAGACATGACCGACGTCGTCGATGCGTCAGGAATTCGGGTGACTTCGCCGGCGCGGACGTTGCTTGATCTCGCGGCGTACCTTTCGCTGGCCGACCTGACCGCCGCCGTCGATGCCGCCTTGCGGTCGGAGATCGTGAGGCGTGATGGTCTCGTGACTGCGGCGATTGACGCCAAGGGAGCCCGAGGCGTACGCCGCCTTCGCCTCGCGATCGATTTGGCGAATGCTCGTTCGGAAAGTCCGCAGGAATCGCGAACTCGAGTTGCGCTCATCTGCGGTGGGCTTCCCGCTCCCGAGTGCAACATCGAAATCCGAGATCGCCATGGGCGTTGGATCGCACGCGGTGACTTGGTGTACGAGGCGTACAAAGTGCTCGTCGAGTACGACGGTGACGTGCATCTCGAGAACGAACAGCGAATCCGCGATGCCGAGCGTCGCAACGACGCGATTGCTGCGGGCTGGACGGTCATAACCTTCACGGCCGAGTCGTGGAGAGACCCCGCCGCAATGGTTCGTCGCGTGTGGGACGCCCTCGCACATGCTGGCTGGACTCCATCCACAGCCCACCCCCCCCCCCTCGCGTCGTCACTTTTTGGTCACTCGAGGCGCCCCAAGTGACCAAAAAGTGACGACTCGGCGGAGGGGGTTAGAGGGGCGGGAGGCTAGAAGCCAGCACCTCACTGAGAAGGTGGATTCGAAATACTGGGATGTATCGCGGGGAGCGTTGGGCATAGGCGGCGTACGCCTTCCAAACCCCCACCATCAATTGGTAGACCTCATCGCGTTCCGGGCCGAGAACTTCCTCGAACCGCACCGCCCAATGAGCGTCGTTGACGTCGAGCCAGCCCTGGTCGTACGCCGCGATGTTGAACACCCAACTAGGTACACGCTCTTGGCCACCGTTAGACCCGGCAATCACCCAGCTGGACTCCGATTCGCGCGCCGCCAACAGCGGGAAACGGCGCCACTGACCGGATCGTCGCCCCCGCGAGTAAATCCACACCACCTGCGCACCACCGGGGAATGTCCGCCCCAACCGACCCCTCGTGACCCGGTCCAACAATCGGTGGACTCGGGTCGTCGTCCCGAGGAGCAGTCCCATTCCTCGGTCGTATGCGCCGCGAGCCATCCCATCAGGGTAGGTGCCCGGTTCGCGACCGCCCCGGCGACCGCGCCCTGACGCCCGACCCGTGCGGGCCCGACCAACAGCCCGAGCTGCGCCGATCGCGCCCTGACGACCACGCTTGCGCCCTGACGACCACGCTTGCGCTGCGCCGACGTCCGGCTACTGCGCCGCGCCCCGCGGCCGAGCGGCGGCGCAAACATCGGTAGGATGGGCATGCCCAAGCAGCCCCCATCATTCGGAGCGAAGCCGTGGCCCGCGTCGTCGTCGACGTCATGCTCAAGCCAGAAATCCTTGACCCGCAAGGTCAAGCCGTTCAAGGGGCGCTCGGTCGCCTCGGTCTCACCGGAGTGACCGCCGTACGCCAAGGCAAACGTTTCGAGGTCGACCTCGACGGCGAGTTAACCGACGAGCGACTCGCTGACGTGCATCGTCTCGCCGAGTCCCTGCTGTCCAATCCGGTGATTGAGGACTACGTCCTTCGGGTCGAGGACGAGGCGAGCGCATGAGTGCCCGAGTCGGAGTAGTCACCTTTCCCGGCTCGCTCGACGATCGTGACGCTGGTCGAGCGATCACGTTGGCTGGCGGCGAGTACGTCGAGTTGTGGCACGGCGATCGCGACCTCAAACAAGTCGACGCGGTGGTCCTCCCAGGAGGCTTTTCCTATGGCGACTACCTCC
>JBBRLC010000123.1:0-5081 GCA_038231595.1 Candidatus Nanopelagicales bacterium
CGAACCGCGGACGAGAGTTCCCGATTCGTCAAACTTGGCGGCCGTCTGGACGTCGACACGATCCCCGCCGGGCGACGTGAGGACGTACACGCCCTCGACACGACGTTGGCCGTTGCGGTCTCGTACGACGTGAACGACGACTTGCAGCGCGGCCTTCAGCTGCGCGTGCAACGCATCTCGGCCTAACCCCGCGCTGAGGGCCAACGCTTCAAGCCGCGCCGGGACGTCGGCCGCCGAATTGGCGTGCACGGTTGCGGCGCCGCCTTCGTGGCCGGTGTTCAACGCAGCCAATAGGTCGACGACTTCCGCGCCTCGGACTTCGCCCACAACAATTCGATCGGGTCTCATTCGCAAGGCTTGCCGAACAAGGTCGCGCAACTCGATCGCGCCAGCGCCTTCAATTTTGGGTGGTCGAGTCTCCAGTCGCATGACGTGCGGATGAATCGGACGCAACTCCGCACAATCCTCAACCAACAGCAGCCGCTCTCGAGGATCAACGAGGCCCAACAGCGTCGACAAAATCGTCGTTTTCCCCGAGCCGGTACCGCCGCTGACCAAGAAGGACGTACGCGAGGCGAGCAAGGCTTCGAGGAGCAGCGCGCATCGCGGCGATACCGTCCGGAGTCCAACGAGTTCGGCGAGACTGAAACTCACCCGGCGCGGGACTCGCAACGAGATCGCAGTCCCGGTTGGTGAGATCGGGGGCAACACCGCGTGGAGTCGCGTCCCATCGCGCATCCGCGCATCGACATAGGGCGACGCATCGTCGAGGCGTCGACCGGCGGCAGCCGCGAGACGTTGCGCGAGCCGTCGCACGGTTGATTCGTCGGTGAGGTTGACGTCGGCACGTTCGAGCCCCTGACCGCGGTCGACCCACACATCATCTGGTCCGTTGACAAGTACGTCTGTGACGGTGGGCTCGCGCAGTACGGGTTCAAGTGCCCCGGCTCCGACAAGTTCGTCACGCACGAGACGAACTACTTCGAGCAACCCAACATCACCGAGCACGACTCCCTCGTCGCGCAATGCGGCTGTGACATCAAGGGAGGTGGCCTGTGAACCCGACGTCACAAGTCGGGTGCGAACACGATCCACCAACGCTGACGAGACGCCGTTGCCCACGTCGTAGCGAGTTGATTTCATCCGGCCAAAGCCGAACCTTCGACACCAGCATCGCGCAGGAGTACGAGGCATGCTCTTGCCATTGGCGTACGCCCTCGAACGTTGGGCGGATCCCCGCGTTCCAGCGCTTGCACGATGCGCCGCTCCGACACCAACTCGACTGCAAGTGGCAATCCCACTGCCTCGGCGAAGTCGATGGCTTCAAGACCGCCGGGGCCAGGACCGCGAACAACCAGGCGAAGCTCGCGGGCGTACGGCCGAATCGCCGCAGCTGTTTTCACCACACTCGCTGTCGCCCGTACTTCAGCAGGGGAAACCAGATACGTCATTGATGCACGAGCCAATACGTCTCGAGTGGTCTCATCAATTCGTCGGGGCAGGTCGACGACGACGAGGTCATAGGCACGCCTCCCCGCATCCAGGACGCTTCGAATCGCTTCCCCCGAAATCTCTACGTCGTCGGTGCGATCCCACGACAAGACCGAAAGTCCGTCGTAGCACACCAAGGCCTCATCCAGGGTTGTCGGAGCCAGTCGACCGCGCGCTCCGGACAACTCGGGCCATCGCACGCCGGGAGCTTCTTCGGCCCCCAGGATCAAGTCGATGCCACCTGCCAATGGATCGGCGTCCACAAGCAAGGTACGGATTCCACGCTGCGACGCGCACAGCGCGAGCCCCGTGGCCATGACCGACGCGCCCGCGCCACCTCGGCCCCCCATGACGGCAACAACGACGGCCGGCGACCCCGTCGATGTTGCTGAGTCACCGAATTGCTCGACGAGCCACTGCTCTCCGTCGGGAAGAACAACCACGTGCTCGGCACCGAGATCGACCGCCACTCGCCACAACTCGACATCCGGTTCGTGGGTGCAGACGAGAACAACGCCGGGGCGTCGCGGCTGCGCATCGAGTCGCGACGTGACATCTGGACCGATGACCACGAGGGAACAACTGCCCCAACGATGCCCTGCAGTAGCCAGGCTCGACGCGACGTCGACCTCTACTTCCGCGACCGCGGCAAGTCGTAACAAATCTTCGAGGAGTGCGGGATCTTCGGTCACCACCAACGGGCGGGAGGTGGTGCTCTCACTATGTTCTCGTTGAACCACTGGAATCCCTCGCGTTCTCATTGGTTCCTTCGCACGAATCAACGGCGACAGTGGCGCGAGCTCTCGAAAATCGCGAGGAGCCAGGTGCGACTTGTGGACGCGCTGCCATGGGGAACGCCCTGTGGACGGCACCGAATTGATCCGAGCCACGGTGCTAAACGGTCTAGACCGTTACCGTGTCCGTCATGGCAAAAGACCTGCCCGCCAGGGCTCGAGTCGTCGTGATCGGCGGGGGGGTCGGCGGAGCGAGCGTCGCGTACCACTTGGCGCGTCGAGGCGAAACCGACGTCGTTTTGCTGGATCGAAGCGAACTCACGAGTGGATCGACCTTCCATAGCGCCGGCCTGGTCGGTCAACTGCGCTCGGATCCCACCCTGACCGCGATGAACCAGTACTCCGTGGACCTGTATCGCACCTTGGAGTCCACCGACTCCCCGCCGGGTTGGGTCGAGACCGGCAGCATTCGGCTGGCGAGTTCCACCGCTCGGATGGAGGAAATCCACCGGCAAATTTCGTGGGCGCGAACCTCGGGGCTGCCACTGGAACAAATCAGCGCTGACGAGGCGCAGGCGTTGTTCCCGCCGATGATCACCGACGGCGTGGTGGGTGCGGCGTACATGCCGACGGACGGTCAAGTCGATCCGTCCATGTTGTGTAACTCCCTTGCTGCCGCGGCCCGCCGTGAAGGCGTTCAGATTCTCACCCACACTCGGGTCGTCGGGATCGACACCGAAGGGTCCGGCCATGCGCGCCGCGTCAGTGTTGTGCGAACCGATCGCGGTGACATCGAGACAGAAGTCGTCGTGAACTGCGGGGGCATGTTTGCTGCCGAGATCGCGCGGATGGTCGGCGTACGCGTGCCGATCGTTCCGATGTCACACCAATACCTCGTCACCGAAGCGTGTCTTGAGCGTCGGGAGTCACCACTTCCCTCACTACGTGATCCAGATCTGCTGATCTATTTCCGCCAAGAGGTCGACGCGCTACTCATGGGTGGATACGAACGGCAATCCCTGCCGTGGACAGCAACCGCTTCGTCCTTTGATGCCATCCCGGCTGACTTCAACGGCCGACTCTTGGCTGACGACTGGGACCGATTCTTGGAAATCACGGACAATTCGCGGACCCGGGTTCCCCTCATGGCCGATGTCGGGATTCGGAAACTCATCATCGGTCCCGAGGCGTTCACACCCGACAACGAGTTCTGCCTCGGCGAGAGCGAAGTGGCCGGATTCTTCGTCGCCGCGGGCTTCTGCGCGCATGGCATCGCCGGGGCCGGCGGCATCGGAAAGGTGATGGCCGATTGGATCCTTGACGGTGATCCCGGCATGGATCTCTGGCACATGGACGTACGCCGATTCGGGCCGACTTACCGTTCGCCGTCCTTCACCCTGAAGCGCACCGTTGAGAACTACGAGACGTATTACGACATCCGCTACCCCAACCACGAGCGAACAAGCGGTCGACCATTGCGGGTCTCATCGGCGTACGCCTGGCACGCGTCGCACGACGCGGTGTTCGGGGAGAAGTCGGGTTGGGAACGCGTCAACTATTACCAACGCAATGCTACAGCTGGGGACTTAAACCTGGCTCCCCATGGGTGGGCCGGTCAGCACTGGTCACCTGCGATCGGCGTCGAACATCGCGCCACCCGTGAATCGGTCGGGCTCTTTGATGAGTCGAGTTTCGCCAAGATTGAAGTGAGTGGGCCCGACGCTGCATCGTTGCTTCAGTGGGTATGCGACAACGATGTGGCGCGTGGAGTGGGCGCGGTGACATACACCCAGATGCTCAACGCTCGAGGTGGGATAGAAGCCGACGTCACCGTTACTCGCGTGAGTGAGGACGTTTTTTCGATCGTAACCGGAACAGCCTTCGGCACCCACGACGCGGGATGGTTGCGCGATCAGGCGCGAGCGACTGGCGCGCAAGTGCGAATCGCCGATGTGACTGGGCAGTATTCGTGCGTTGCCTTATGGGGTCCCCATGCGCGCGAAGTCCTGAGCGGCCTTACCCCGCAAGACTTGTCGAACAAGGCGTTTCCGTTCATGTCCATGCGCGAGACGACCATTGGCGACGTGCCGGTCCGTGCGCTGCGCGTGACCTTCGTCGGGGAGTTGGGCTGGGAGTTTTACTGCTCCGCGGAGTATGGCAGCGCGCTATGGCGCACGCTGTGGGACGCCGGACAGGACCACGGCATCGTGGCGTGCGGGTACCGAGCCATTGACAGCATGCGGGTCGAGAAGGGCTACCGCGTGTGGGGCTCCGACATCACACCGGAGACCACTCCCGACGAGGCCGGCCTCGGTTTCTGCGTACGGCTCGACAAGCCCGGCGGCTTCCTAGGTCGAGACGCGCTCATCGCAGCACGCGAAGCAGGCCTCGCGCGGTTGCTGTGCGCCGTCGTGCTGGCTGACCCCCGCTCGATCGTGCTGGGGAACGAACCGGTTCGAATTGGCGATGTGGTCGTCGGTCGCGTCACATCGGGTGGTTTCGGCTACACCTTGGGCGCATCGATCGCGTACGCCTACCTACCAATCGAGCACTGCGGCGCTGGAACAGTGGTGGGCGTCGACATCTTTGGCGAGTGGATCGACGGAGTGGTCACCGCCGAGCCCCTCTTCGACCCCACCAGCTCCCGCCCCCGAACCAACACAGGATCTTGACTTAAGGGTCAAAACCCGCAGTTAAACTTCAGATTCGTACCTCAAACAATGATCTTGCTCGTACGAAGCCTCCATCTGCACGCTCCGCCGGCGAATGGGTGCCGTTCCAATCCCCTCCTTCACCGGTGAAGGAGGGGATTGGAACGGCACCCATTCGCCGGCGGAGCGTGCAGATGGAGGCTTC
>JBBRLC010000124.1:0-5067 GCA_038231595.1 Candidatus Nanopelagicales bacterium
ACACCATTTCGTCTATCGACACGGTCACGGCTTTGTCGCGTGTGTGTCGTGCCGCGCATGCACCCGCGACATCGTCAACCATCTTCATGATCGATCCACCGTGGACGTTGCCGTGCAAGTTTGCGTCGGTGCTATCCATGATTCGGGCCAGCGTCACCCGAGAGAACGACGTCGGGTTCGGTTCTAAGTTCACTCCCCTACTCAACCACTCATGACCGGTGAACTAAGCGAGCGAAACTCCACTCCTTCACCGGTGAAATAGGCCCGTTCCCCTGCACTGGTTCACCGGTGAAGCGCGTTAGTCGCGCAAGTAGCGGCGCGCCATCACGATGCGCTGTACCTGGTTCGTACCCTCGTAAATCTGGGTGATTTTCGCGTCGCGCATCATCCGCTCCACCGGGAAATCCTTCGTGTAGCCGTAGCCACCCAAGAGCTGAACGGCATCGGTCGTGACCTCCATGGCCATATCCGAGGCGTAACACTTGGCGGCAGCGCCGAAAAACGTCAGCTCCCGATCATTGCGTTCACTCATCGCCGCGGCTTGGTAGACAAGCGCCCGAGCGGCCTCCACTTTCATCGCCATGTCCGCGATCATGAACTGGAGCCCCTGGAAACTCGCAACGGGCTTCCCGAATTGCTTGCGTTCTTTGATGTACGCCGCCGAAAAGTCCAGCGCACCCTGGGCAATCCCGAGTGCCTGCGCCCCGATCGTGATTCGGGTGTGATCCAGCGTGCGCATCGCGGTGGAGAAACCGCTGCCGGGCTCGCCAATGATTCGGTCCGCGGGGATTCGACAGTGCTCGAAGAGCAATTCGCACGTCGGCGAACCCCTGATGCCGAGTTTCTTCTCCGGCGGCGCGATGGACAATCCCTCGTCGCTCTTCTCGACCACAAACGCGGAGATTCCCTTGGTGCCCACGTCGGGTTCGGTCACCGCCATCACCGTGTAGTAGTCGGCAATCCCTGCATTGGAGATCCAACTCTTCTGACCATTGAGCACCCAGGCGTCTCCGTCGAGGACCGCACGCGTCCTCATGCCACCAGCGTCGCTACCCGCTTCGCGCTCGGACAGGGCGTACGCGAACATCGCCTCGCCTCGAGCCAGGGGAGGCAAATACTTCGTCTTGAGTTCGTCTGACGCGGCGAGCAAGAGCGGCATGCTGCCGAGTTTGTTAACCGCCGGGATGAGCGAACTTGAGGCACAAACCCGGGCTACCTCTTCGATGACGATGACTGCCGCGAGCGCATCGCCCCCCGCGCCGTCGTACTCCTCAGGAACGTGAATCGCGTGGAAATCACTGGCAATCAGGGCTGCATTAACGTCGTGGGGGAACTCACACGTCTCGTCAATTTCAGCGGCCCGAGGCGCGATCTTGTCGCTCGCCAGCGAACGGACGGCCTCCCGGAGCATCTCGTGCTCGTCAGAAAGCCGGAACAAATCGAAGTCTGTATTGCCCAGCGAACCCATGGCCGAAGTGTGCCATTACCCTGACTCGACTCGTGCAGACCCCCGAGTTCATACCGGCGCGACAAGGAGATCCATGGCACCCCGGTTGAGCGTGATCGGCACCGGTTACCTCGGCGCAACTCACGCAGCCTGCATGGCTGACCTCGGCTTCGAGGTACTCGGGCTCGACGTTGATCTCGACAAGGTGGCGCTGCTCAGTTCGGGCGAGGTCCCGTTCTACGAGCCGGGGCTCGGCGACGTTCTCGAACGCGCCCTTGCGTCAGGACGGTTGCGGTTTACGACGTCGTACGCCGAAGTGGCCGAATTCGCCGACGTTCACTTCTTGTGCGTCGGGACTCCGCAAAAACACGGCTCAAACGCAGCAGATCTCACCTATGTTGACGCCGCAGTCACGTCGCTCGCCGCCCATCTGGAGCGCGCGTGTCTCGTGGTCGGTAAGTCCACTGTCCCAGTCGGTACGGCTGATCGACTCGCTGGCCTGCTCAACTCACTTTCACCAGTGGGCGCAGACGCAGAACTAGCCTGGAATCCTGAGTTTCTGCGTGAAGGCTTCGCCGTCGAGGACACCGTGTCACCAGATCGACTCGTCGTGGGCGTGCGATCTGCTCGCGCCGAAGCGACCTTGCGCGAGGTCTACGCCCGCCAACTCGACTCAGGCGTGCCATTCGTCGTGACAGACTTTCCGACTGCAGAGTTGGTCAAAGTCGCGGCGAATTCTTTCCTCGCCACCAAGATTTCCTTCATCAACGCGATGGCCGACGTGTGCGAAGCAGCCGGTGGCGATGTCACGATGCTGGCGAAAGCGATCGGCTATGACACCCGCATCGGGAGTCGATTCCTGCAAGCCGGTCTCGGATTCGGCGGCGGCTGCCTGCCCAAGGACATTCGGGCCTTCATGGCTCGCGGCGGCGAACTCGGCGTGGGTACCGCACTGGCTTTCTTGCGCGAAGTCGACGAGATCAACATGTCCCGGCGTACTCGCACGGTCGAGGTGGCCCGCGAGTTGGTCGGTGGGTCCTTGTTGGGAATCAACATTGCCGTACTAGGCGCCGCATTCAAGCCAGACAGCGACGACGTGCGCGACTCCCCCGCGCTCAACGTCGCCGCGGCTCTGCAACTACAAGGGGCGCGGGTCCGAGTCTTCGACCCGCAGGCCATCGAGAACGCGCGCAAACTCTTCCCCACGTTGGACTACGCAACCTCGACCGATGATGCATGCGCTGGTGCGGACCTCGTGCTGCTGCTCACCGAGTGGCAAGAGTTCCGCGACCTCGATCCCGCGCAACTTGGCCCGAGCGTTCGGGTACGCCGCGTCCTCGACGCACGCAACGCGTTGGATCCTGCATTGTGGCGAGCAGCGGGCTGGACGTATCGCGGCCTCGGTCGCCCCCACGCGTAACTGAGACTCAAGATCAAAGTTTGAGGGCAAAACCTGAAGTTTAACTTCAGGTTCGTACCACTAAGGCAGAAAAGTGGGGATTAGGCGAAGCCGGTTCCCGGGGCAGATCGCTTGCGGCGCAAGGCTTCTCCCTTTGCTTTAGCTTTGACGTTTAGTTCCACCTGAAACGCGACCATCGCCGTGCGTAGTCGTGTGGCCTCATCTCCCTCGCCACTTCCCAGGATGCGAACCGCGAGCAGTCCCGCGTTTCGCGCATTGCCGACAGCGACCGTCGCTACCGGAACGCCGCCGGGCATTTGCACAATCGAGAGCAGCGAGTCCATCCCGTCCAGATTCTCCAACGGTACGGGTACGCCGATGACGGGCAATTCGGAAATGGCCGCGACCATCCCCGGTAGGTGGGCGGCCCCACCGGCTCCGGCGATGATCACTCGCAGACCTCGACTCGAAGCGGATTCCGCGTAGGCGACCATCTCTCGTGGCATCCGATGCGCCGATACGACATCGACCTCGTACGGCACGGCGAAGTCGTCGAGAACGAGCGCGGCCGCTTCCATCGTTGGCCAGTCTGAATCGCTACCCATGATGATCCCCACCACTGGCGCGTCTGGTCCTTCATTCATCGATGACTCCGCTCAAGTAGTCGGCCGCGTGGTGGGCTCGGTCCAACAGTGACTCAAGGTCGTCACCGATAACAGTCACATGGCCGATCTTTCGCCCAGGGCGTACGCCCTTTCCGTACATGTGGACGCGCAATCCAGGGTCTTGGGCCAGGACATGCAAGTACGCGGGATAGATCGTGGGCATGTCTCCCCCCAGCACATTGACCATCACGCTGTATGGCGCGATTGCCGCTGGTGAGCCCAGTGGCAAATCGAGAACCGCGCGCAGGTGGTTCTCGAACTGGCTCGTGACAGCGCCGTCCAAACTCCAGTGCCCCGAGTTGTGTGGGCGCATCGCTAACTCGTTGACCAAGACTCCTTCGTCGGTGTCAAAGAGTTCAACGGCGAGCATTCCGGTAACTCCGAGGGCGCCAGCAATGCGCAGCGCTATCTCTTGTGCCGCGGTCGCGTGGTTGTCGGTGAGTCCCGGTGCCGGAGCGACGACTTCGGTGCAAATGCCGTTGGTCTGAACCGTGCGAACGACGGGATACGCGGCGGCCTGACCTTGCGGGGATCGCGCTACTTGGGCGGCCAGCTCTCGCGAGAAGGCAACAAACTCTTCGACCAACCAGCGCGCACCCTCGGCCAAAACCGTTGTTGCCAAGATGTTTTTGGCGTCATCGAGAGAGCCCAGCACCCACACACCACGACCGTCGTAGCCCCCCCGCGAGACCTTCAGCACCACCGGCCAACCAGTCTCGGCGGCAAAATCTGCGACGTCATCGGCGTTCGCCGCGACCCGCCAGCGAGGGCATGGGATGCCTGCATCAGTCAGCGCCTCGCGCATCATGATCTTGTCCTGGGCGTGTACCAGTGCGCTCGGTCCCGGCCTTACCGCGACTCCGAGGGCGATCAATTCATCCAAATACTGCGGGGGCACGTGCTCGTGGTCAAAGGTGATCACGTCGCATCCTTGGGCGAATTTGAGGATCGCCGCGAGATCGTCGTGTCGTCCGATTCGAACGTCGGGGATGACTTGAGCGGCGCTTTCATTGACTGTGGTGGCGAGAACTCGCAATCGAATGCCCAACTCAATCGCCGGTCCAGCCATCATTCGGGCCAGTTGTCCGCCGCCGATGACACCAACGGTCGGAAAATCGCCATCGGGGAGAGCCTTCGCCGATTTGTCCGCCGGATGCGAGTCAGCCACGCAGTGCAGCCTACCGATGGCGTATCAACCCGATCACGTATCAACCTCGTGGCAGGCCGAGTTCGCGCGCGATGACCATGCGCTGCACCTCGCTGGTGCCTTCCCCAATCTCTAGAACCTTGGCATCTCGATAAAAGCGACCAACGGGAAAGTCCAGCATGAATCCGTAGCCCCCGTGGACTTGAGTGGCGTACCGCGCGTTGTCCATCGCAGCGTTTGACGCGTTGAGTTTCGCGATGGCCGCCGCCAATTTGAAAGGTTCATTTCGACTCATGCGGTCGGCGGCGTCGCGCCACGCCAACCGAGCTGTGTGAGCGCGCAACTCCATGTCAGCTACCTGGAACGCAACGGCTTGGTAGGTCGCAATCTGGTGACCAAAGGCCTCACG
>JBBRLC010000125.1:0-5055 GCA_038231595.1 Candidatus Nanopelagicales bacterium
CTAGCTCCCAGCCCGCCCGTGCCTGGGCTACGGCAGCGGCACCGAGATCATCAACATCAGTACTCATCTCGCCACCTCCCCCCAGGTGTCACACCGACCACAGCCGCACGTATGCGATGGGCCATTGCTCGAACGTATGTTCGAAAGTGTAGGGGTTTGTGGACCTCTCCACCAACTCATTTTCAAAGAAATACCAACATCTTTTAGGGATCCTGTCGGGTGGCTCGCGCTCGGATCGGGCGCATCCACACCCAGGGCCTTGGAGTCGGACCCACCTGGCTGACGTCGCGGTCTCGGTCACGCGCGGTGGTCCGTACTCTTAGCGGGTGTCCGATCTCCTGAGTTGGCCTGATCTCCCGGTCATGCAACAGCCGCAATGGCCCGATGCCGAGGCGCTGGCCGCCGCAGCGGCGAGGCTGAGTTCGTTGCCACCGCTTGTCTTCGCCGGCGAGTGCGATCAGCTCACCAGCCGGCTCGCGAACGCGTCGCGCGGTGAGGCCTTTGTGCTTATGGGCGGCGACTGCGCGGAGACGTTCGAGGCCAACACGGCCGACTCAATTCGAGCGCGACTCAAGACCGTCTTGCAGATGGCCATCATCTTGACCTACGGCGCTTCATTGCCTGTGGTGAAGATCGGTCGGCTCGCGGGTCAGTATGGCAAGCCGCGAAGCGCCGATTTGGAAACGATTAACGGGGTGACCTTGCCGTCGTACCGCGGCGACGCAGTCAATGGTCTCGCCTTCACGCAGGAGTCGCGCACGCCAGATCCGAGTCGGCTCGTTGACGCCTACCACGCGTCGAGTTCAGCACTGAATCTTGTCCGCGCCTTCACTCAGGGTGGCTACGCGGACCTGCGTCAAGTTCATGCGTGGAACCAAGACTTTGTTCGTGAAAGCGGCGCAGGCCAGCGGTACGACCAGATGGCAGCGGATATTGATCGCGCGCTGATGTTTATGCACGCCTGCGGCGCGGACCCCGAAGAGTTTCGTCGGGTGGAATTCTTCGCCGGGCATGAGGCGTTGCTGCTCGACTACGAACGTGCAATGACTCGAATCGACTCGCGCACAGATACGCCGTACGACGTGTCAGGTCACTTCTTGTGGATCGGCGAGCGGACACGCGACCCGCTTGGCGCCCATGTGCATTTCGCGTCGGTCATCAACAATCCGATTGGTGTGAAGGTCGGACCAACCGCAACTGCAGACGATCTTTTATCGATGTTGGACACGTTGAATCCCCATCGCATCGCCGGGCGGATTACGTTGATTACGCGCATGGGCGCAGGTCGGGTACGAGACGTACTGCCGGGACTCGTCGCCAAAGTAGAGGCCAGTGATCATCCCGTTGTCTGGGTGTGCGACCCGATGCACGGAAACACCCGCGAGGCCGCGTCGGGACATAAGACGCGATCATTCGACGACGTCATCGACGAGGTTCGCGGATTCTTTGACGTGCATCGCGCGCAGGGGAGTCACCCCGGAGGCTTGCACGTCGAACTCACCGGTGATGACGTCACCGAATGCACGGGCGGCACTGAGGGCGTACTTGAGGAGCAGCTGGGAGCCCGCTATGAAACGGCATGTGATCCGCGGCTGAACCGGATCCAGTCGCTCGAACTAGCTTTCATGGTGGCGGAAACGCTCAGCACGAACCGGCGCCCGTAGCACCCCCACCCCTACCGCGGGTATAGCCAACGGCCAGGTCCGAAAGCCGCTAGTTCTTGACTTACCGGTAGGGCAGACTCGGTACGTGTCCACCCCCTCCACCGGCCTGGTCGATGACGCGGCTTACCGAGCCTTGGCGAGTCGCGACGGTCGCTTCGATGGTCGGCTTTGGTTCGGAGTCACGACGACGGGCATTTATTGCCGCCCAGTTTGCCCGGCCCAAACTCCGAAACGTACGAACGTTCGCTTCTTCGCGTCGCCGTCAGCCGCAGTCGCTTCCGGCTTCCGCGCCTGCCGCCGGTGCCGTCCCGACTCCGCACCCGGTACGCGCGAATGGGATCACCGCGGCGACCTTGTCTCACGCGCCTTGCGCGGGATAGCTGAAGGGGCGGTCGATGAGAACGGCGTCAGCG
Source organism: Candidatus Nanopelagicales bacterium (assembly GCA_038231595.1). Classification (GTDB taxonomy): domain Bacteria; phylum Actinomycetota; class Actinomycetes; order S36-B12; family JBBRLC01; genus JBBRLC01. The sequence goes on from JBBRLC010000125.1 coordinate 2,078, forward strand.
GACTCGCACAACGGCTTCACGTCAGCGATCGACACCTCCATCGGACCCTCATTGCGGCGGTGGGTGCCGGTCCGTTGCAACTAGCCACCAGTCGGCGCGCGCAAACGGCGCGACTCCTCATTGACCAAACTGGTCTACCTTTCACGGATATCGCGTATGCCGCCGGGTTCGCATCCATCCGACAGTTTAACGACGTGATGCTTCGGCAGTTCGGCGTCGCGCCATCGCAACTTAGGCGTACGGAGCAACCGCAACTCGCCGCGGACAGCCCCGACTTGGTGCTTCGGCTGAACTATCGAGAGCCGTACGACACCGAATCGGTGGGTAGGTTCTTGGCCGCGCGGACGCTGGGAGGCGTTGAAGTGCACGTCGCCAGCGAACGTACAAAAAATACGTGGTCACACCGGCGAGCGCTCAGGCTTCGCCACTGCGCCGTCGCTGTCGTCGTAGCTCCAGTCTCCGGGAAGAGTCAGTACGGGGTACGGGTCCGCGATATCGACCTACGCGACATTGCCGAACTCGTTATGCGGGTACGTCGGTGGCTCGATCTGGACGCCCACCCTGCGTCGATCAATTCTGTGCTGGCAGAAGACCCATCGCTACGTCCGTTGGTGGAGTTGCGACCGGGCTTGCGAGTTTGCCAAACCCCGGACACCTTCGAAGGCATCGTCCGCACGATCGTGGGACAACAGGTCTCAGTTGGCGCCGCGCTCACCCTCTTGGCACGAGTCGTCGCGGCCGTGAATTTGAGATCGGGGGATGGATCCGCCGAATCCGCCGAAGAAAGGGTGCGGGTGAGGCCATTTCCGCGCGCTGAGGAACTCGTCACTTACGACAGCGCAGATTGGCGAGCGTGGGGCTTCACTGGATCTCGCGCCGAGACGTTGAAGACGCTGTGCGGCGTCGTCGCGGCCGGCGATATCGATCTTGATGGGGACACGGCTCGCGACGACATCTGCCAACGCCTCAGTCAGATCAAAGGCGTCGGCCCCTGGACGATCGCGTATGTGAGATTGCGGGTCTTGGCCGACCCCGATGCGTTTCCCACCACCGACCTGGTCGTACGCCAAAACGCCGAGGCCATCGGTATCCGCGGATCGGAACTCGGAGAACACGCGTTGCACTGGCAACCATGGCGTGCATATGCCGCCACTCAACTATGGAACTACGACTCCGCCCAGAGCCCCTCGACCGGGAGAAGCCAATGACCAATGCACCGAAACCGACCCCAATCATCGCGAGCCAAATCGACACGCTCGTGGGCACGTTGACGCTGATCGTGGATCCGTCACTTGTGGGCGACCGTGGCGAGACGGCGTACGGCTCGGTTATTGCGAGCGGTTTCTCATCCCTGGAAGACATTGTAGAAAGGCTTGCACCAGAACAGATTGAGCGCCTCATCAGACAATCGGCTCCACACCCGGACTTGGCCCAAATAGTCGACGCGTACAACGTCGGGGATCTCGATGCTTTAGACGCCGTGTCGGTCTCACAGCCAGGCGGACCGTTCATGCAGCAGGCGTGGGGTACCCTTCGCGGAGTCAAGGCGGGCGAGACCGAAAGTTACAGCGGCCTCGCGGCACGAGCGGGTCGCCCTAACGCCGTACGCGCCGCCGGTACCGCATGTGCGAAAAACAGGGTCGCGCCATTTGTGCCTTGTCACCGCATTGTGCGCAGCGACGGTTCGTTAGGCGGTTACTACTACGGGCTCCCGGTTAAACAAGCACTCTTGACACATGAGGGTGCGCAAGCGCGTCCCGCATGACTGGTTCACCGGTGAACGGAGCGAGATTCGCTGCACTGGTTCACCGGTGAACGGAGCGAGGGGTACGGCGTTAGAGTCGCCGCATGGCTGGTCTCACCTCCCAGGACGCGCCCGCGAAACCTGAAGGCAATTCGGGCTTCGTGGACTTGCGTAGCGACACGGTCACCCGTCCGACGCGGCCGATGCGGCATGCAATGGCGAGTGCCTCTGTCGGAGATGACGTCTACGGCGACGATCCCACGGTCAATGCGCTGGAGAAGCGGGTCGCGGACCTGCTCGGGCATGAAGCCGGCCTGTTCACTCCGACCGGCTCCTTGGCAAACCAGCTCGGCGTACGCCTTCTCGTCGGACCAGGCAAGGAACTGGTCTGCGATGACCAGGCGCACGTCGTACGAGCCGAGCTAGGCGCTGCCGCGACGTTCACGGGGATAACCACCCGAACCTGGGCCTCCGATCGCGGTCAACTCGACGTTGATCGAGTCGCTGCCTTGATTCGCCCAGATGCAGGGCCGTACCTCGTCTCTACGGCGGCGATTGCGGTGGAGAACACCCACAACTTCGGCGGTGGCACGATCCAACCACTCGACGCCATGCAGGCTCTGCGAACTCTCGCTGACACTCATGGACTCGCTATCCATCTCGACGGTGCGCGACTGTGGAATGCCCACATTGCGACTGGTGTCCCGCTCGCGGACTACGGACGAACCGCAGACACAGTGAGCGTCTGCTTTTCAAAGGGACTCGGCGCACCTGTCGGTTCGGTGCTCGTATCGTCGGCAGCGCGAATTGCCGAGGCGCGAGTGTGGCGCAAGCGGTACGGCGGCGGAATGCGTCAGGTGGGGATTCTCGCGGCGGCTTGCGATTATGCGCTCGATCACCACTTGGCAGATCTCGAACTCGACCATGTGCGTGCGAAGCAACTCGCCGAAATGATTCATGGAGCAAACGAGTTCGTGGTCAACCCCGAGCACGTCCAGACCAACATCGTCGGGCTCGATCTGGCGAAAACATCATGGACCGCCGCGGACTTCACCGCCGCCGCAAAGTCTGATGGCGTCCTCGTCTCCGCGCTCGGGCCTCACTTCGTCCGCCTCATCACCCATCGAGACCTCGATGACGCCGCTATCGATCAAGCTGGCCGGACTCTGACCCGCCTGCTCAAAGGTTAGGCACCAACCGGCACCGCGGGTTGGCGACCAAAGATCGGCGGCAA
>JBBRLC010000126.1:0-5051 GCA_038231595.1 Candidatus Nanopelagicales bacterium
GAGGGCGCGCACGGTGGCGACCTCGACGGCTGGTTCGTCACCGCGATGAGCTCCGATGGAGTTCGGTGGTCGATCGCGGTCACGGCCGAGCGCGGCGTCGAGCGTCGCGAGTCCTGCGCGAAGGACGCGGTACCCATGACCTACTACCAAGCATCGGTGGTGGCGCGTGCGGCGATAGCGTGACCGCCGTACGCGACATCACCCATCGGAGGACCTGTGTCTGACGCACCGACCCATTCGTGTGACCTGCTCATCATCGGAGCGGGACCTAGTGGCCTGTACGCCGCGTACTACGCGGGTTTTCGCGGTTGGACAGTCGTCGTTATGGACGCACTCCCGGAGGCCGGCGGGCAGATCACCGCGATGTATCCGGAGAAGGACATCTTTGACGTCGCCGGTTTCCCCGCGGTCAAGGGTCGCGCCCTGATCGACGACTTAGTCGCCCAGGCCGAACCGTTCAAACCCACCTATGTGTTGGGGCAGCAGGCCGTAGAGCTCACCACCTCCGAAGACGAACTCGCTCGAGTCACAACCGATCAGGGCGTCACCGTCGACGCGAAAGCCGTTGTCATCACCGGCGGCATCGGTTCCTTCACTCCGCGCCCGTTGCCAGCTGATGACGGATGGGATGGCAAAGGCCTGGTCTTCTTTGTACCGAAACTCGATGTGCACGCTGGCAAAGATGTGGTCATCGTGGGCGGCGGCGATAGCGCCTTTGACTGGGCCTACGCGTTGCAGCCGATCGCGCGAAGCGTCACGTTGGTTCACCGACGCGAACAATTCCGGGCGCACGGCGCGATGGTCGACAAGGTTCGCGAGATGGGCGTACGACTGATGACGTCGAGTGAACTCTCGGCCATTCGTGGCGACGACCTGGTGGTCGAAGTGGACATCACCCACAAAGAGAGCGGTGAACTGATAACCCTGCCGGCGCAGACCGTTGTCGCGTCGTTGGGATTCATCGCCAACATCGGACCGATGGCGCAATGGGGTCTTGAACTGGAGAAGCGACACATCGTCGTGGACACCGCGATGCGAACCAACTTGCCGCGCGTGTTCGCGGCTGGTGACATCGTCGTCTATCCGGGCAAGGTCGCCCTGATTTCAGTGGGCTTCGGCGAGGCGGCGCTCGCAGTCAACAACGCCGCACCGATCATCGACCCCTCCCAAGGCATCTTCCCGGGTCACTCCAGCGGCGCAAGTTCGGAATGACCGTGTCCGCTTCAGACGACGAGTCAGCCAACGCGGCGTTCCCCGCCGACGCGTTCGCCGATGTGCGTGGACCCAACTCACAATTCCCCGCCGACGCGTTCGCCGATGTGCGTGGACCCAACTCACAATTCCCCGCCGACGCGTTCGCCGATGTGTTGTTGGCTAACGCGGACTATGCGAGCAGGTTCCAGGACTCGGGATTGACCGGGGTCGCAGCGCGCGGTCTGGCGTTGGTGACGTGCATGGATTCGCGGATCGAACCGTTGGCGATTCTCGGAATGTCCGCGGGCGACGTGAAGATCCTGCGCAACGCCGGCGCACGAGTCACCGACGACGTGCTCCGCACGCTGGTGCTGGCGACGTACCTTCTGGGTGTGACGCGAGTGCTCGTGATGCCGCACACCCACTGCAAGATGGCTTCGGCAGAAGAACCACAAATTCACGTGCTCATCGAAGAACGCTACGGGGTGGACACTCGCAGCATGGAGTTTCAAACAACCAGCGATCAGGGCGCCGCACTCGGGATTGACTTGCAGCGCTTGCGGTCTCACCCGTTACTACCCGACGGTGTCACCGTGGCGGGCGCGATGTACGACGTCCACACCGGCCGCCTCACCCCCAAAAACCTCTAAACCCCTCCCCCGCTTTCCCCATGAAAGGTACGTCCGTCAGGCTCTATTGAACGAACGGTGCATTCATGAATCCGTGGATCACACGTCAATCCGGCTGCGGTCGAGGCTGGCTGCGCCCTCGACGATGAACTCCTTGCGTGGCGCAACATCGTTGCCCATCAGCAGGTCGAAAACATTGGTGGCTGCTTCGGCATCGGCGACGCGAACTCTTCGCAAGGTACGCCTCGCCGGATCCATCGTGGTCTCGCGCAACTGCACCGCATCCATCTCGCCGAGACCTTTGTAGCGCTGCGGCGTTTTGTACGACGCACCAGCCTTGTCGAAGCCGGCCAGCACCTTGCGCATCTCGTTATCGGAGTACGTGTAGATGACTTCGCGTTTCTTCCCGCCGGATCGTGAGACTTCGATGCGATGCAGCGGCGGCACTGCGGCGTACACCCGACCCTCGTCAAGCAGTGGCCGCATGTAGCGATGGATCAGCGTGAGCAGAAGACACCGAATGTGCGCACCGTCGACGTCTGCATCGGACATCAGAATGACCTTCCCGTAACGTGCCGACGCAAGATCGAAGGACCTGCCCGACCCCGCCCCGACCACCTGGATGATCGATGAACACTCGGTGTTCTTCAACATGTCCGCAACCGACGCTTTTTGGACGTTGAGAATCTTTCCTCGGATCGGCAGCAGCGCTTGGTATTCCGACGCGCGCGCCAATTTCGCTGTACCTAATGCGCTGTCGCCTTCAACGATAAACAGCTCGCTGCGCGCGACATCGTCGGTACGGCAGTCAGCCAGTTTCGCAGGCAACGCTGAGGATTCCAGCGCGTTCTTGCGTCGTTGTACGTCGCGGCTGACTCGCGCGGCCAGCCTCGCCCGGGATGCATTGGCGACCTTTTCGAGTACTGCCCGGGTTGCGGTCTTGTCTCCGCGGGGGGGATTCGTCAACCACTTGGTCAGTTCCTTGGTGACTATGTGCCCGACGATGCGCGTCGCAGCCGGCGTACCGAGGACTTCCTTGGTCTGGCCTTCGAACTGCGGTTCGGCCAACCGCACGGTGACAACGGCGGTAAGTCCTTCGAGTACGTCGTCTTTCACTACGTTGTCTTCGCTCGCCTTGAGCAACTTCGCCGATCGCAACGAATCGTTGACAACCTTCACCACCGCGCGTTCGAAGCCAACGATGTGTGTGCCGCCTTTGGGTGTGGCGATGATGTTGACGAACGGCCGTAACTCGGTGTCGTAACCCGTCCCCCACCGCAATGCAATGTCGACCGCCAATTCGCGCTCGACTTCTTGCGGAGTCATGTGCCCTTTGCGGTCGAGCACCGGCACGGTTTCGTGGAAATGACCAGAACCCGCGAGGCGAACGACCGGCGTGACTGAGTCGTCCTTGGCGAGATACGTGCAGTACTCCGAGATTCCCCCAGAGAAGTGAAAGGTCTCATCGGTGTGTTCGGCTGGATCTGCGCTACGCCGGTCGAGGAGATCAATGGACACGCCGGGGACGAGGAACGCGGTCTGTCGCGCGCGAGTTCGCAGTTCTTCGAGTTGCACTTCTGCGTCCCGGGTGAAGATTTGGTCATCGATCCAGTAGCGCACGCGGGTGCCGGTGAGCGTCTTCTTGCACTTGCCGACTATGCGCAACCCGCCCTTCTTGGCAAACGTGGCCTCGGGTCCGTCACCGTCGTACACCCCGGGTACGCCTCGTTGAAACGACATCAGATGGATCTTTGCGTCACGATCGACTTCAACATCGAGTCGCGCCGACAGCGCGTTGACGACGCTAGCTCCGACCCCGTGCAAACCACCCGACGCGATGTAGGACCCGCCACCGAATTTCCCGCCCGCGTGTAACTTGGTCAGTACGACCTCGACCCCGGTGAGTTTGGTCTTGGGCTCGACGTCGACCGGGATTCCGCGCCCGTTGTCGCGTACTTCGACGGAGCCGTCCGCGAACAGTTCAACTTCGATGCGACTGCAATGGCCTGCGAGCGCCTCATCGACGGAGTTGTCGATGATTTCCCACAGACAGTGCATCAGGCCGCGTGAATCGGTGGACCCGATGTACATCCCGGGCCGTTTCCGGACCGCGTCGAGGCCCTCCAGCACCGATAGATGCTTGGCCGAATAGTCCTTGCCGTTCCCGGCCGCCGACGGGGTCCTTTTGCCTCGTTCGGGGGTCCCACGGGTGGTATCGGTGGATGCCGCGGTCACAAGTAGCACTCGCAAGGGTCACGAATTCGAATCCACCGTGCGCAGTGGACAGGGACACAGTCACGATATCTGCCATGAACACCGGTCTTGTCGTACGACCCGCGTACGGTCAGTCCCACGCATCCATCCGGACAACCTCAATCACAATCGCACATGCTCGCCAAGATGGCATCCGACTAGCCGTCCGGTCCGAATCAACAGCGAAGCAACACCGAGTCAACACCGAATCAACCGCAGAGGGAACTCGGGTCATTAGGCCGTTCGTCGTACCCGCGTTCGGCTCAACGGGTGCTTTACCCTTGTGGAACACGACACGCCCAGTGACATAGAGGACTATTTGGGGGTGCGAGGATGTTCACTTGGTGACTCACTGATAGTTAGCGATTTGTCCAGTACCACCCCGGCACACATCAGAACGTTTGACGGCGACCCAGCCGTACCGCGACAAGGAGGCACACAATGACCCCGACCCTGGCCAAGGCACCTGCTCTGTCGGCCATGGACCGATGCGATCGTTGTGGTGCCCAGGCGTACGTCCGCGTCGTCCTCAACGCCGGTGGCGAGTTGCTGTTCTGTGCCCACCACTTCCGCGAGCACGAGTCCCGGTTGCGCGAATCCGCCACCGAGGTACACGACGAAACCGCGCGTCTGGCTGAAGTCCCCGACATCGCATCCGACGACGAGGTCTAACCCCCTCCCCCGAGTCTGGACTTAATGCCCCAAATCGGCCGGATTTGGGTCCATAACTCCAGACTCGACGGGGTGGGGTGGAGCGGTTAGTCGAGGTAGTCGCGCAGGACCTGCGAGCGCGACGGGTGGCGAAGTTTCGACATAGTCTTTGATTCGATCTGTCGGATACGCTCGCGCGTCACGCCGTAGACTTTGCCGATTTCATCGAGGGTCTTCGGCTGCCCATCGGTGAGCCCAAAGCGCATCTTGACCACCCCGGCCTCGCGATCGCTCAACGTGTCCAGTACGGAGTCGAGTTGCTCC
>JBBRLC010000127.1:0-5038 GCA_038231595.1 Candidatus Nanopelagicales bacterium
ACCCGCCAAAAATCGCATGGGCCAACCCGTGTCCGATGTAGCTCATGCCGCGCAACGTGATGTAGACGCCAATCAAGCCGAGCAGGGCGCCGGAGAGTGTTGCCACGAGCAGGCCCTTTTGAAAGAAGGCGTACTGCAACGGATCCACGAGCGTGTTCCAGAAGTTCATGACGGCGCCTACCCCACTGCTCGCGGTCGGGCGGGCGCTTCATCAACAACGACGGGGATACCGAGGTGTTCCAGGACTTCCATGCGTGCCCCAAAAGTCTTCTCGAGCACCTCAGGAGTTATCACCTGCGCGGGAGAACCACTGGCAATGACCGAGCGATTGAGGCAGACGAGATGGGGCAGATGTGCGGCCATTCCGTTGAGATCGTGGGTTGTCAGTACGACTGCGAGTCCCTCGGCATTCAACTCGTTGAGCATGTGCAGCATGTCGTGGCGAGTGTTGACGTCGACCCCTGACGTCGGCTCATCGAGGAGTAGCAGGGTGGGCCTGCGCAGGAGAGCCCGGGCAACGAACATGCGCTGCTGTTGACCTCCGGAAAGCGCACGGATGTGCCTATCTGCCAGTTCGGAGATGCCGAGCCGTTCGAGGACAGCCATGACGTCGCTTCGCTCGCTGCGAGTCGCCCTGGGGAGTAAGCGTTGCTGGCGTCGGGACATCAACACGCACTCGAAAACTGTCACCGGGAAGTTCCAGTTCACGGTTTCCAGTTGCGGGACGTACGACACTGCCAGTCCGGTCGATCGGGTCACGGTTCCGGCAACCGGTTTGACGCTACCGAGCAGCGTTCTGAGCAACGTTGTCTTGCCGGATCCCGACGGACCCACAATCCCTGTGAGTTGATTCGACGCAATCTGGAAGTTGATGCCGTGCAGCGCGAGGTTTTCCCCGTACGCGCTGCTCACGCCGTGCAGTTGCATGAGAAACGCCGGCTGCGTTGGTGCACCAGCGAGTGCATCAGTCAGCATGGTTGCTCCGCTTCGTGGTGGTGTGCGGTGGTGGGCGGACTCATTGCGGATATGTCGCTTGATCCGGGGCAACGTCAGCCGTGTCCAGCCTTGACAATTCAGTGGGAGTCCCGCCAAGTCCTTTGACCATCGTCGTGAAGTCGTAGGTCATGAGGCCAAGCCACGAATGTCCCGCTTCCCCGGGTGCCCCCGGGAGGTCGTCATCGCGGAGCGTGTCTTCGTAGCGCGCGCCAGTGGCTCGACCAATTTCTTCAAGCACCGCCGATGGGAACACTTCCGAACCGACAATGGTGGGTACTCTCTCAGCCTTCACCTGGTCGATCAATCGCGCAACTTCAGCGGGCGCGGGATCTTCAAAGTTCTTGGGTTGTACGGCGCCGATGATCTGCCAGCCAAAGTCGCGGCCGAAATAGGCGTACGCGTCGTGGTAGGTCAACAACTTCAGACCACCGGCGGGCACTGTTTTTTGGTCCGCTCGTAAGGCGTTGGCCAGCGCCGTGGCCTTCGCGTCAAATTTTGTGTAGTTCCCGGCGTAGTAGGCCGCATTTGCCGGATCGACTTTGGCGAAGGCGTCGCGCAGTTCTGCGGCGTACTTGATGGCGAAGAGCGGATCGGTCCATAGATGCGGGTTGGGTTTGCCTTCGGCTTTGGGGAAGGAGAAGTCGTAGATCCAGTCGCTCTCGGGGATGGAGTTCGTCCCGATGGCGACGATTTCTGTTCCGTCTTTCTTGTTCGCCACGGCGAGATCGACTGTCGGATCCTCGAGCTTGAGGCCGTTGACGATGATGAGGTCCGCCTTGGATAAGAGTTCAGCGGTCGATGGAGGTGGTTCGAACGTGTGACTGTTCGTTCCTTCCGGCACGATTCCCTGGATTTGGATTCGGTCTCCGCCGATGTTGGCGGCAATCGAGGTGATCGGCGCAACGGTCGTGGCGACCAACTTCTTGGCTGTCTCAGAACCATCGGCCGCTCCGGCCGCGTTGTTTGTCGAGCAGCCCGCGAGGGCCACGGGTAGCGCCAGCAAGGTGCCAATAGCAATGCCTAGTGATGCCTTTCGCCTCATAGCATCGACCTTATCGCCAGTTGTTCGTTACTGCGAGATATATGCAATAAGGCTCGGGGAGGACCCCCGTACACCGCGCACCGGCTAGGCTCCCGCCATGATTGACACACCCGCCGCCCACGACACGCATTCGGAACCTGAGGTGCCACCGGATGGGTCAAAGCCCTCGGCGCGCCTCGACGAACACCATTCTGCCCAGTCCCCGGCCCCTCCGGATACCGACAAGAAAATTGTTCTCGATGCCCGTACGGCTGCCCAAATTGAGGCGGACTTAGCCGCGACCCGAGACCGATTGACGCTCACTCTCGATGAGTTGCAAGCGCGCTTAGCGCCCTCGGCGATTGCCGCTCGGGGGAAAGCGAAACTTAAAGGAATCGTCGTTGATGAAAACGGCGGCGTGCGGGTCGAGCGCGTGGCCGCCGCCGGCGCGGTGGTGGTTGGACTTCTCGTTCTTCGCGGATTGTTCCGTCGCGCTCGCCGCTAACTTGCTCGTCTTTTACCCTGCGACCCAGGTCACGGCTCACGCTCACACTCGCTTAGGGTTTCGCGAGTGAGCACACCCGACACGACACCACACCCTGACGGCAGCGTGCCGGTAAAGCTTTTGCACGATCGCCTACTTGTGCGCCTCGATGGTGCCGAAGGCGATCGTCGAAGTACGGGTGGAATCTTGATTCCGGCCACCGCGGCCGTGGGTAAGCGTTTGTCGTGGGCTCGAGTTGTTGCCGTCGGACCAAACGTGAGGACCATTGAGAACGGCGACCAGGTCCTCTTCGAGCCTGAAGATCGTTCCGCGGTCGAATTGCACGGGACCGAGTACGTTCTCTTGCGGGAGCGCGATGTCCACGCCGTGGCCGCCGCTCGAGTGAGCACCGATTCCACTGGCCTCTATCTCTAGCCGTTTCCGCGCGATGAAGGTGCCCTTGAGGGCCAAAGGTGTCCGGATCGCGTCCCAACGAACTGGTCGGAGTGCACGATGATCTTGTTGACAGGTGCCAACGGCCGGACCGGTCGCGCGGTGTTGACAGCGCTGGTCGCACGCGGGGCGGGTGTACGCGCGTTTGTTCGCAATCCGCAGTACGCCGTGGACCTACTCGAACTCGGGGCGCGCGAGGTCGTGGTGGGCGACATGACCAATATCGACGACGTCGAACGCGGCGTGGCCGAGTGCACGAAAGTCATTCACATCGGCCCGCCTATGAGCCCTGACGAAGTCTCGATGACGATGAACTTCGTTGCTGCGGCAGAGCGGAATGCCGTCGATCAGTTCGTGTACTACTCGGTGATGCATCCGTTCCGCCGCGGCGTACGACACCACTCGCTCAAACTCGACGCCACCGAGAAACTGGTCGAATCAGGTATCCCGTACACGATCATCGAGCCGTCTCGATACATGCAGCATCTCGAGTTGATCTGGCCGAAGGTGATCAACGACGGAGACTTTGCGATGCCCTTCGATATCGATCAGAAGTTCAACGTTGTCGACCTCGTCGATCTCGCGGAAGCGACAGCGGCGATCGCGAGTGAGTCGAATCATCTCTACGCCAGCTACGAACTCGCTGGGCCACAGGCACTGAGCCAGCGCGACATGGCCAGTATTTGTGCGGAGATTCTTGAACGTGGTGTGAGCGCTCGCGAGGTGGCGCTTGACGATATGGCTCGCGCCGCTGAGGCGCGGGGCATCAGCGCCGACCGGCTTGAGCAAATGCGAATCATGAATGCGCACTACACCGAGCACGGATTCTTGGGTAACCCGAACATCTTGACCTGGGTGCTTGGACGAACACCGACCACGTTTCGGGCGTACGTCGAACGACTCGTTGCAAGCACTGGTTGAAGGAGTTTCCATGGAGACGTCGACCGAGCGCCATCACCGCTGGGCCCCGAAGGCCCTCGCTGCCTTGTTAGTGACGAGCGGGGTGGTCCACCTGGTGCGGCCTCGGGTGTTTGAGCCGTTGATCCCGTCCGCCTTCCCCAACGCGACCGAGATCGTGTACGTCAGCGGGGTTGTCGAATTGGTCTGTGCTGCGGGGCTTCTCACCCGCCAACGTTGGGCTGGGCCGGTGAGTGTTGCGGTCCTGCTGGCCGTGTGGCCGGGAAACCTACAAATGGCGATCACGACGACCCAGGAAGCCGGCATCTCGTCACCTCGAGCGATCGCGACGTGGCTACGGATGCCCTTGCAAATTCCGTTGATGTGGATGGCGATGCAGGACCGATCAAGTCGATCACGTGGTAGCGCGCCGAGCAAGGCTGTTGACGGCTGACAACGTTTTCAACGTCTAGTTTTGGTCCGCGCGGTTGCGAGTCGTACTCACCGTGAGTTCTACGAACCGATCGACGGCCGGAGGCCTGGTACGCCCGCGACGCCACCCCACGTAGATCGTTCGTGGAGTGAGCGGGGGATCGAGGTGTCGAACCTTCACTCGCGGGTCGTCAGTTTCGACGGCGAGCAGTGCCATGATCGACGGTCCCATACCCGCGCGAACCATGGCTTGCACGGCACCGTTGTCGTTAGACCTGAAGACGTACTCCGGAGTGATACCGGCTGAACGAAGCTCGTCATCGATCAGTTCTTGACACGAACATGCCTGCCCTCCGACCATCGCGCGCCCTTCAAGTTCACTCAGGGGGTAGTTGTGGTCGCTGTTGGTCTCAACATCGCCGGGTAGAACCACGACGAAAGGATCACGACAGATTTCAATAGCTTCAATTCGATCGTCGTCGAGCGGACCGATCAAAAACGACAAGTCGAGTTCATCGTCGGCGAGCCGTTGAATCAAGTCATCGTTGTCGTCGCTCTCCACGAGGCGGATGTCCAGTTCAGGGGTTTCCTTGCGTACTAACGACACGACGGCGGGAAGCAACTTGACCGAGACGCTTTGAAAGGTGCCGATGACGAGGCGTCCGTTGGTTCCGGCGCGGAGTTTGTCCAACTCCTGTCCAGCGAGATCAAGTCGCGCGAGAATCGATTCGGCATGTTTGAGGACGAGTCGTCCT
>JBBRLC010000128.1:0-5031 GCA_038231595.1 Candidatus Nanopelagicales bacterium
AGTGCGCGTTGGAGCGGGCCGAGAGTGGCCAAGTCCGATGGTGTTCGACGCCAACGTGACTCCGGACGTCGACGCAAGGATCCGAGTCCCGTACAGGGCGCATCGACGAGTACTCGATCGAAACTGGCTGGCTCCCATGCCATCCGCCATTTACCGTCCCGCGGCGTCGCGGCGTCGCTGGTCACGACTTGGTGCTCTGAGCCGTACGGCGAGAGTGCTTGGCGGACAAGTTGAGCACGGTGATCGTGGACTTCATTGGCCGTCAGCCGCGCACCGCGTTCCTGTGCGAGGCCGGCCAGCAGCTCGGCCTTGCCACCCGGGCCGGCGCACAGATCCAGCCATTGCTCGCCGCCAACGCCCTCCACCTCGACGCCCTCGCTGTCGACGCCCTCGCTGTCGACACCCTGCGCTGGCTCCAAGCTCACCCGACTCAACGCGAGCGCGACGAGTTGGCTGCCCTCGTCTTGGACGCCGGCGCGTCCGTCCCGTATCTGCGCAATGGTCCATGGGGCGCCGGACTCCAGAAGGACGGCGTACGGAGACCATCTACCCGGACTGCGACCAGGGATCGCGAGGAGTTCCGTCGTCGTCGACAAACCTGGGCGTGCCACCAATGTCACAGTCGGACGTACGTTGTTGGCGTCGACGAGCTCAGCGGTCTGGTCCCAGGACTCTGATGCGAGCACTGAGCCGGATCCGAGGGCATCGCGAAAGGCGGTCACGATCCAGCGAGGATGCGAACCCGCAATCGACAGATGGCCTAGCGGATCAGTTTCCATCGGAGGCGCGACGATTGCGATCCACTGGTCGCGGTCGTTCGCCGCGACTTTGCGCAGCACGGCGTTCACTAAGCCAGCCGGGCCAGCGGTGCTGACTCTGCGAGCGAGGTTCACAGTCGCGGCGACCGCAGCATGCGACGGCACTCGCATCTCGAGGAGTTGGTAGGCGCCGAGCCGAAGTAAATCCAGAACCGCTGGATCCAATTGTTCCAAAGGACGGTCGACGCACGACGCCAGAACAGCGTCGAGGAGCCCCCGCATGCGCAACGTGCCATAGACCAGTTCGGTTGCAAATGCGGCATCACGATCGGAAAAACCCTGCTGCTCTGGACTTGGCGTACGCTGCGTCCGCTCTCGGAGATCCCGCAATTTGGCCGGCAGCAGAAGATTGGCGTACGCATCAGATTCGTGTACTTCGCGGATGACGTCGTAGGCAATTTCGCGAGCCAAATCTGGCGTCGTCTTTCGAGCCTGCGGCGGTTTACGCGAGGTAGCCACCAGACTCCAGTCTCAACCCGCGCGCCCAATCAGCTGCGTTCATTCGCTTCTTTCCCTGCGCGGCAACTTCACCGAGGACTACTTCATGGCTACCGGTCCCTATCCGGATGCGATTCTTCTCCACCGCGATCTCCCCTGGCGTCAGTGAAGCGTGGTCGCGGAGCAAGGTAATCGGTCCGACCTTGATGCGCGTGCCGCCAAATTGCGTCCAGGAGCCCGGTGCCGGCGTGCAGGCGCGGATCTGTCGATCAAGGTGCAACGCGGGATCCGTCCAGGTGATGTGCGCGTCATCGACGCTCAGTTTTGGCGCAATGCTGACCCCCTCGGTGGGTTGAGGCGTCGGTGCTAGCGCGCCGGTTTCGATGCCATCGAGTGTCGCCACCAACAGAGTCGCGCCGCTGATCGCAAGGCGACTCAGCAGATCGCCGCTGGAGTCGGCGGCACCGAATGCTTCGGTCACTACTCCGAAGATCGGACCGGTATCGAGACCCTCTTGGAGCCGGAACGTGCTCGCACCCGTGACCTCGTCGCCGTGCAAGATGGCGTGTTGAACCGGTGCAGCACCGCGCCAGGCCGGCAGCAAAGAGAAGTGAAGGTTGACCCAGCCGTACTTCGGAATGTCGAGTGCGGGTCGTGGGATAAGGCCGCCGTACGCCACAACGGGTGCGCAATCTGGCGCCAATTCCTTGAGTCGCTGATGAAAGTCAGCGTCCCTGGCACGGGCCGGAGTCAGTGTTTCGATTCCCGCTAGGGCGGCCCGCGCGGCCACCGGCGATGCCACGAGGGATCGGCCGCGGCCCGCAGGCGCGTCCGGACGTGTGACGACTGCTACCACCTCGTGACGCGACGCCAGAATCGCATCGAGTGCATGAACGGCAACGTCGGGCGTACCCGCGAAGATCACCCGCACGTCAAACCTTCCCCCACCATGTTGATGCGCCTACAGCCAGCCGGAGCGGATGGGGTGCGGGGAACTCTTGATGATGGGGGTTGCATTCGTCAGCGTCGAGCCGTCGCCCGCGCTGACGCCAGCGCCAAACCATTCCGCTTCACGAATCGCCTTCATCGCTTCCTTGCGAGTGGCCGAATCAAGCCGGTCGATGAAGATCACGCCGTCCAGATGGTCAGTTTCGTGCTGCACGCAACGGGACAACAGCTCGGTCCCTTCGATCATGATGGGCTCACCATGGACGTTGAAACCCTTGGCCACGACTCCATAAGCTCGGACCGTATTGAAGGCCAAACCGGGCAGAGACAGACATCCTTCGTCACCGTCTTGCGTCTCGTCGGAGAGATCAAGAACGGGATTGATCAAATGGCCAACTTCGTCATCGACGTCATAGGTGAAGACACGAAGTGACACACCAAGCTGTGGTGCCGCAAGTCCGGCGCCGCCCGCGTCGAGCATGGTCTCCGCGAGGTCTTTCACCAAGGTCCGGAGTTCCTTGTCGAAGTCCACGACCTGCACTGCCGCCGTCGTGAGAACCGGGTCACCAAAAAGCCGGATCGGACGTACGCTCACGCGTTTCCTCCTCTGGCGGCGAGTTGCGCCGTGCTTGGCGTTGCGTTGCTTCTTGTGCGTGACACGCCGACCTCAGTGGGAGCCGACTCTGTGGATACCGAGTGTACGGAACCGGTTTACCTAGCCCAACACGACTGGATCCAAGCGGATCGTGACGGGGCCACCGACTTTGCCCGCACTACGAATGGCGGCACCTGCTCGCAGCGCAGTCGCCAACGTGACGCCATCGTCGATCGGGGCCGACACGAGCGCGCGCACCAATGCGACGCTCGGAGAATCGCCGCCGCCTTGGGTGCGCTCGTATGGAACGGGACCCAATACTTTCGCGGAGTCAGGCAGTCGAACATGACTCAACAGTGATGCCACATCCACGACAGCCCCGACCAGTTCGGCCACTCGCCACATCGGGGGAAGGCGCAACGCGGAGCGTTCGCGTAATTCGGTCTCGGCAAAACCGGCGGGGTCGTGTCGTACGAGGGCTTGAACAACTGCGAGGTCGGACTCAGCGTGAACAACTATCTCGCCGCCCTTCTCACCACCTTTCTGATCATGCTGCTCGCCAGACGAACTTTGTCGCACTAACGCAACGACGTTCATCCATCGGCGCAGAGTTTCCTCGGCCGCACGAAGATCGGGTCGGGCCAACATGCTTGCGACGTCGAGAAGCAATGCGGCGCTGTAGCCACCGTCGGCGATCGGCTCCGCGCCTGGAGTACAGACCACCAAGGCAGGTTGAGAATCGACCCGATCGACGACCCCGCGACCGGCACTGTCACGACCGCTTGTAATCACCGGAACACCAGGAAAAGCGCGCCCCAATTCCTCGGCCGTTCGGCGCTCCCCCACCCGCATGGCTCGAAGAGCGGTGCCTTGACACGTGGGGCAACTCCAGTCCCCCGCCAACCTCCCGCACCAGGAACAGGCTGCGATCGCGTGACCTGAACTCAGACTCAGTGGACCCGCACACGCGGTGCAACGCGCCGGGGCGCGGCAGCGCTGACAAGACAGGGCGGGGATATATCCACGGCGTGGAACCTGCACAAGCACCGGTCCAGACCTCAAGGCGGCTTTCGCGATCGCCCAAGCGACATGCGGTTTTCGAGCACGTCGCGCGGCCGGATCGCTCTCCAATTCGCGATCAGTTGCGCCCGCGCCACCGACGACCGTGACACGCGGCGCGCGCTCCCGAACGTCAGCTCGGGGGCGAACAACCTCCCGGGCCCAACCGGTCGCAAGCATCGACGCGCTTTCGACACTTCGACTGGTCGACCCAACAACAATCGCGGCCCTCAACAGCTCCGCTCGCATGGCCAACACGTCTCGCGCGTGCCAATACGGCGCACGCGGGTCAGCGAGGCTGTCGTCGCCGTCGTCCCACACGACGATGAGCCCCAAATTCCGTACCGGTGCGAACGATGCAGCGCGCGTGCCAATGACGACGCGCGTCTCTCCGCGAAGCGTACGCAGGAACTCGCCGTACCTTTGTGCCGCGCTTCCTTCTGCCGTCAAGGTGGCATGACTGCCAGGGCCAACTGCGTCGTCGAGTGCCGAGGTAAGACGAGCAATGTCTCGGTTATCCGGGACAACAACCAGCGCGCCAATGTCCGCGACGACCGCGCTGGCGACCAACGCGGCCACCATGCTCGCCCAGTCATCGCCGGGCGCGACGGTCCATACCGCACGTGGTCCCCGGCCTTGCTGAACCCGCTCAACAAGGGCTGCTCCGCCGAGATAGTCGCGCCATTGTCTGGTGTTGCTCGACGGAATCGCCGTGACGGTTTCCTCGGTGATCGTTTTCTCGGTGACTCTCTTTTCCGTCGTGGCATGGCGTGGCGGTATCGCAGACCTCAAGACATCGGCGAGTGACCCCGCGTAGCGATCTGCAACTCGGCGACAAAGGGCAGCGATATCTGCCTGCAACACGACTTCGTCGGAGACGACGCTCGTGAGGAGGCTGAGCGCCCGTTGGGAGTCCGACTCGGAACGCCGTTCACGAATGAAGCCATCTACTAACTTTCCAGCAAAACGAACCCTGACGCGTACGCCAGGTTGTGCGGCCTGTGACATGGACTCCGGCACGCTGTAGTCGAAAAGCCGATCCAGATGTGGGAGCGCGATGTCGACGGCAACGCTGGCGACCGGATTGGTCTCAGCGAGCACGATGAGGGGCTTCGGACGCTGCTTCGACTTCCGCGCCTGAGTCGCCGACTTGCCAGCGTCGAAGCAGAGTTG
>JBBRLC010000129.1:0-4974 GCA_038231595.1 Candidatus Nanopelagicales bacterium
GGTTCGACCGGGGACGTACTCCATCACCAGGTAAACCAAGCCCTCGTCGCTGCCTTGGTCGAAGACGCTCACGACGTGGGGATCGGTGAGGCGGGCCGCGGACTTCGCTTCGCGGACGAATCGGGAAACGAACCCGGGGTCATCGGCGAGGCTCGCGTGCATGATTTTCAGCGCGACCACGCGATCGAGCCGCTCATCATGGGCGGTGTAGACGGTGGCCATGCCACCACGCTCGAGGAGTCCGAGCACGCGGTAGCGCCCGTCGACTACTCGTCCGACGATGCCATCACGCACAGAGGTCTCCACAACCTTCGAGTTTAGGTCGAGACATTGACCATCACGCGTACGACGCACCGGCGCGTCGAAACGATCCCGCAACGATGGGAGGGGAGGCGAGGTTGGTCGAGGCGATTGTCATCGTCGTGGAGGACTCGATGCGTGGGCGCCGAAACGAGGGGCAATGCGGCCCGCCTGAGATGCCTCTCGGCCGGCGATCACCGCATGCCGCATCGCTGAGGCCATCAACGCCGGGTCTACGGCGCGGGTTACCGCCGACGCCAGCAGCACCGCGTCGCAGCCAAGTTCCATGGCGTACGCGGCTTCGCTCGCCGTTCCGATGCCCGCGTCGAGAATGATCGGAACATTTGCGGCCTCGACGATTGCCGCGATGTTGCGGGGGTTGCTGACGCCCAGACCAGAGCCGATGGGTGAGCCCAAGGGCATCACGGCGGCACAACCGAGGTGTTCGAGTCGTCGAGCGACGATGGGATCGTCGTTCGTGTAGGGCAACACGATGAACCCGTCGTCGACGAGTTGCTCGGCGGCGACGAGGAGTTCGACTGGGTCGGGGAGCAAGGTGTTGTCGTCGGCGATGACTTCCAACTTCACCCAATTAGTGTCGAGGGCTTCGCGAGCCAGCTTCGCGGTGAGTACGGCGTCACGTGCAGTGAAGCACCCCGCGGTGTTTGGTAGGACCGCTATATCGAGCTCGATCAGCACATCGAGCACACTGCCCGGCGCCGACGGATCGACGCGTCGCATGGCCACCGTGGTGAGTTGAGTGCCTGAAGCGACAAGGGCGTCGCGCAGCAGCGCGAGGTTAGCGGTGCCCCCGGTGCCCATGATCAGACGCGATGAAAACGCCTGTCCCGCAATCACTAGCGGATCGTCATGTTGGGCGCTGGGGATGTCGACGCTCTCAAGGTCGTGGCTCTCGAGATCGTGGCTCTCGAGATCGTGGCTCTCAAGGTCGTGGTTTCCAATTGTGGTGGCCACGTCAGCCGCCCTGCACTGCGACAAGAACTTCTATTCGTGCACCGTCGTGCAGCACCGTGAAGTCCCAAAGGTGTCGAGGTACGACGCTGTCGTCGAGCGCGACGGCAACACCGGCCGAGGATTGCACCAGTGGCGCGATTGCGGCCGCAAGGGTTGCGTTGGCGTCGATGACAGCCGCGTCACCGTTCACCACGACGGAGATCACCTTCATAGCGACTCTCCGACGGTGGCAAGTTGAGGTGCTGCTGGCGGGGCTGACTCCGACACCGGGGTCACGTTGAAGCGGCGTGGATCCCAGGTCGCGGCGTGGCCCGGCTCATCACCATCAAGTAGAGACACGATGTGGTGAGCCGTCAGCGGTGCCAACAGGATCCCGTTGCGGTGGTGTCCAGTGGCCATCAGCAAACCCTCAACTTCGGTGGTTCCCACGACTGGAATGTTGTCCGGCGTACCCGGGCGTAAGCCCGCGCGGGCCTCGACGAAAGTCATCTCATTGAGTGAAGGCAACAGCGACCGCGCGTCGTTGAGCAAGTCCCAGACAGCTCCGGCGTCCACGCAGGTTTCGTAACCGACCTCATCGCTCGTTGCCCCGACGACGACTTCACCGCTATCGCGCGGTACGACGTAGATGTGGCGACCCGAGACGAGGCCTCGGACGGTGGTCCGTGGCATAGGAGCGGAAGGAAGTGTGCCGCGAGACCGATTCAGCCGAAGAATCTGTCCGCGAACGGGACGTACAGGCGGCGCAACGTGGCGCGGAATACCGCCGAGGTGAGCCGACCAGACGCCGTTTGCGACGACGACGGCGTTAGCGCGAATCGTTGTGCCGTCCTCGAACGTCACGCCGGTCGCACGGCCTCTGTGCAGCGTCAGCGCGATTGCACGTTGCTGGACGAGCGTCACGCCGAGCGAAGCGATGGCGGCGTGCAGCGCGTCAAGGAGTCGCCGGTTGTCGACGCTGTGATCGTCTGGTGCCCAGAGGCCTCCGCGCACATCGGAGGCGAGTAGCGGCTCGCGTTCGCGGACCGCTCCGGACGTGAGCGACTCCATGCCGACGCCGAGACTGGCCGCGAATTGTCGTAGTCGCTCAAGTTCGCGTTGGTCGTCGAGATCTCGTGCAACAACGACGGTTCCCGTCCTGCGGTAGCCGATGTCGTGCCCGCTGTCGTCGTTGAGTGAGTCGACAAATCCTGGCCACATGGATGCAGCCGCGAGGTTGAGGTCGAGGAGTTTGGCCTCCCCAAAATGGAACTCGGTGACCGGCGCAAGCATCCCCGCGGCGGCGTAACTTGATCCACTCCCTAGGGAGGGATCGATCAGCGTGACGATGCGACCGCTACGGGCCAACGACCACGCAACGCTCAGGCCGATCACACCGGCACCCACCACGGCGACGTCAGTTGCCGGCGTTGTGGATTGCGACGCGAGATTCATGGGTTGCACTCCCTTCGCCGGCATGATCCGGATCAGGTTCGACGGTCGGAGGCTTTGAGCCTCCCTCTCAGCCCGATGGCACCGGGCTCCCGTGGTGTGATCAGCGTACGCCGTGGCGCGAGTTGAGTCGTACCGCTGATGGTTTGGCCTCAGGGCGGGGCAGGGCTGGCGCGCCGTCCCGGTCAGCACCTAGTGGCGCACTGATCCATGATTGCCTCATGTCGCGTGCGGAGGAACTTCGTCAACGGCTTAATCGCGCGAAGTTGTATATGTGCACGGACTCGCGGCGCGACCGCGGGGACCTTACCGATTTTCTCGACGCCGTCTGTGTCGGTGGAGTCGACATTGTCCAGTTGCGAGATAAAGACCTTGAGGCACGAGACGAGTTGGCTGCGCTCGAAGTGATTCGCGAGATCTGTGACCGGCACGACGTATTGGTCGCCGTCAATAATCGAGCCGATATCGCATACGCCGTACACGCGGATGTGTTGCATCTGGGACAACGCGATCTTCCTGTCCTCGCGGCCCGCGAGATCGTGGGTCCCGACATGCTGATTGGACGATCGAGTCACTCGGAGTCGGAGTCGTGCGCTGCCGCTGAAGAACCCGGCGTCGACTACTACGCGGTCGGACCATGCTGGCCTACTCCCACGAAACCCGGGCGGGCCGCACCTGGACTCGACTTGGTCCGCTATGTCGCCACGGACGTGGCGTCACACCCCGGTGCGTTGCCATGGTTTGCAATCGGCGGTGTCGATCTCGGCAATCTCGACGAGGTACTCGACGCGGGCGCATCGCGCGTCGTCGTCGTACGCGCGTTGACTCAGGCACAGTCGCTAGACGCGGCCCACGATGCTGCCTTGGCCTTTGCGACCCGGCTGGCGGCGGCCGCCGCGACTCAGGGAGTTGCGGGTTGAGATGAGGCATCTGACGTACGTGGGTGTGTTGTTGTTTTGTCTGTTCGGTTCGGTGTGGTTGGAGTACGGGCTTCGCACGCGTGTGTTTCGCCGCTGGTTGCGGTTGCTGCTCACGGTGATTCCGATCGCTCTGGTGTTTTCAATCTGGGATCTCTACGCAATTGCGCAAGGTCATTGGTCCTTCGACACTGACCAAACGACGGGTCTGACTCTCGGAGGTGGTCTGCCGCTCGACGAGTTGCTGTTCTTCCTCGTGGTGCCGGTGGCGTCGGTGCTGGCCTTTGAAGCCGTACGTTCTGCTCGGGGTTGGCCCGCAGGCGATGAGGTCGCTGATCCAGAGCGCGTAGCGGCCGAGGCTCAAAATGCGATCGAGCCTGGGGCGGGCACATCGTGACGTACACGCAGTTGGCGTCGACCGGAGTTGTTGTAGTCGTTCTGCTCGATCTCGTGGTGCTGCGCACCCGGCTGCTGCGTCGACGTGTTTTCTGGGCTTCGTACGCGATCATCCTCGTGTTTCAGCTGCTGACCAACGCGGCACTTACGGGGCTTCGCGTCGTGCAATACAACGGTGACGCAATCATTGGTGACTCAACAGGCGATGTAACACCGGCGTTTCTCGGCAACGGGCGCATCGCATTCGCACCTGTTGAGGACCTCGCCTTCGGATTTGCCCTAGTGTTGGGAACCCTTGTCCTGTGGATCTTTTGGGGGCGTATAGGAATCCAGCGCACCCCGAACGCCGGTCCCCCGCGCCGGCGCGGATAGCACTTGCAACGATTCTGCATTTCCCGGACGCACGTCAGCACGTCTTATCGCAACGGTCCCACATCATGAAGGACAACCCGCGGTCCGACTGGTTCTGAGAGTGGAATCGTCATGTTCACTTCCTTCCTGCCTGGGCAGGTGAATGACAATCCCGTGGGAGGAACTGCTCAGATGCCGAGCGTCACGGTCCCACGCGAGTAGCTCACCACTGGTCGCGGATTGACGGGAGTCACGCCGTTTGCGCAACCGCGCCAAAAGGCCGCAACGTAGAGTTCTTCGGCGGTCTTGCTGGGCTCAAAACCTGGTTGGAAATGCCATGCGACACCGGCGAACCCGGTCGCATCCAATGTGGAGGGGATCGGAGTCGGTGCGACCCCTTGGGATGGGGTTTTGGTTGTAAGCGCGAATACCCAAACTCGGCCGAGGGTGCCCAGTGGGCACGGGATCAGTCCGCTGCACGCCCAATCTCCAGACACCAACGTCGAGCCAGCTTTGGTCGGCGACCAAGTCTGGACTGCCGCCCCATGGGAAATCTCGGTGTCATTGACAGCGAGACGGGCCCCTCCCACGCAAGGTCCGTCGA
>JBBRLC010000130.1:0-4967 GCA_038231595.1 Candidatus Nanopelagicales bacterium
CCATCAAGCCATCCGGTACGTCGAACTACGCCTCGCTGAATGACCCTGCGGTCAACAAGGCGATCGATGACTCGGCGAAGACCACCGACGCAGCTCAGTTGGCTACCCTCGGCATGCAGATCAATCACGGTGTCATGGACAGCGCGACCTACCTGCCGTACCTCTGGGACGCGGGCGTTTACTACCGCAACCCACGCATGACGAATGTGTACCTGAACCAGGGTCTGTCGATGTACTACGACTACGTCAATATCGGTGTCTCTGACGGCAAGTGACGTCAGTCGAACTACAGAACTGAACAAGTAAGTCGGTTCCCTACAGATCTGGAAGTAGGTGAGGCGGGGGGGGGCGGTGTGCAGTAATCCTCATCGGCCACGCCCCGCCACAACTTATGATTCGATACATCATCAGGCGTTTGGTCGGTGCGATCCTCGTTGTGATCGTCATCTCGATGATGACGTTTGGGATTTTCCAGATCGGCCCAAAGCTCTCGGGCGCAAGTCCCGCGTATTTGTACGTGGGGAAGGTCAGTACACCCGCGCAAGTTCTGCGTGTCGAGAAACGACTCGGCCTCGACAAGCCGCTCGTCGAGCAGTACTGGATTTACATGAAGGGCATCGTCGCCGGCCGGGACTTCACCGACGGCGACCAAGTGGTTGACTGTCCACGACCATGTTTCGGCTATTCCTTCAGGCTCAACACGTCCGTGTGGGAGCTCATCAAGGACCGGTTCCCTGTCACGTTGTCGATGACCATCGGCGCGGCCATCCTCTGGCTCGTGTTCGGTGTGTCCATTGGCGTTCTCTCGGCGCTGAGACGCGGCAGTTTCTTCGACCGGGCCGCGATGGTGGTGGCGTTGGCGGGGGTTTCCTTACCGGTGTTCTTTACCGGCCTCGTGTTGCTCTCGATATTTAGTTACGGTCCGTCTTGGCTCCAATGGTTCCCGAACGTTCACTACGTGGCGTTCACCGAAAATCCGGCGGAGTGGGCTCACAATTTGATCCTGCCGTGGGTTTCGTTGGCGTTCCTGTTTGCGGCGCTGTATGCGCGATTTACGCGCGCAAACATGTTGGAGACCATGAGCGAGGACTACATCCGAACGGCTACCGCCAAGGGACTCAAGCGCCGGACCGTGGTTGCGCGACATGGACTTCGAGCAGCGCTGACTCCGATCGTCACCATCTTCGGACTCGATCTTGGTGCGTTGCTCGGAGGCGCGATTCTGACCGAGTCGACGTTCTCGTTCCCTGGGTTAGGATTGCTCTCCTACAATGCGATCTCGGCGCAAGACTTGCCGATCATCCTCGGCGTCACAATCATTGCCGCGATATTTATCGTGGTCGCAAACGTTGTCGTGGACGTCCTCTACGCCTTCATCGATCCACGGGTGAGTGTGTCCTGATGAGTGGAGTAATGCCGTGACGGTCGTTCAGGATCAGGCCGGGAGCTATCGGGTCGAAGGCCCCAAAGCGTTCCTCGATGTGCGTGACCTACACGTCACCTTCCCGAGCGAGGACGGTAAAGTAAGCGCTGTCGCAGGGTTGTCGTTCCAAGTGGAGCGGGGCCAAACGTTGGGCATTGTGGGTGAGTCTGGTTCCGGCAAGTCCGTGAGCAGCCAAGCGATTCTGGGTCTCCACAAGGGCACTCGCGCTGAAGTTACTGGCGAAATCTGGCTCGACGGCGAAGAACTCGTCGCGATGTCGAGCCAGCAAATGCGCGCGTTGCGGGGCAACAAAGTCGCAATGATCTTTCAAGACCCGCTTTCGTCGTTGCATCCTTTCTATTCCATCGGTCAGCAGATCATCGAGGCGTACCGAGTCCACAACAAGGTCTCGAAAGCCGATGCACGTAAACGCGCGATCGAAATGCTCGACCGTGTGGGCATTCCCAACGCCAACAAGCGGGTCGATGAATTTCCGCACCAGTTCTCCGGAGGTATGCGCCAGCGCGCCATGATCGCCATGGCTCTGGTGAACAACCCGGCACTCCTTGTCGCTGATGAACCGACGACAGCACTCGACGTCACCGTCCAGGCGCAGATTCTCGATTTGATGAAAGACCTACAGCGTGAGTTCAACTCGGCGGTCGTGATCATTACGCACGACCTCGGGGTTGTGGCCGAAGTCGCAGACAAGGTGACGGTGATGTACGCCGGCCGTTGCGTTGAACAAGGATTGGTCCGCGATGTCTTCTATCGCCCGCAGATGCCGTACACCTGGGGCTTGTTGAGTTCAATGCCAAGGTTGGATCGCGAACGAAAGTCGCGGCTGGATCCGATTCCGGGCACGCCGCCCTCGTTGATCGACATTCCGCCAGGATGTGTGTTCAATCCACGCTGCACTCATCAAGCTGCGGTCGAAGCCGAGCAGGGAGCGCCAATCTGTCGTACGGACTCGCCAGCTCTGGTCGAGTACACCGACGGGCATCTGGTTCGCTGTCATTTGACAACCGAGCAGCGCTATCACATCTGGAACGACGAGATTAAGCCTAAGTTGTGACAATGGGACGACCCCTGGTAGCCCGAGGAGCCATGGCGTGACCACGGAAACTGATCAAAGCGCTGAAGCGGCGCCGTCACCTCCTGGCGCGCGCTCCAACGACGACTTGCTGCAAATCAAGGACCTCGTCAAGCACTTCCCGATCAAGCGAGGGATCTTCTTCCAGAAACAAATTGGCGCAGTGCGCGCGGTTGATGGCATTACGCTGAGCGTCGGTAAGGGCGAAACCCTTGGATTGGTGGGGGAGTCCGGCTGTGGCAAATCCACCGCCGGTCGAACGATCACCAAGTTGCTTGAGCCCACGTCCGGTTCGATTGTCTTCGATGGCCAGGAAATCTCCGGCTTTTCGCGACGCCAGATGCGTCCGCTCCGTCGCGAAATGCAGATCATCTTTCAGGACCCTTATTCGTCTCTCAACCCGCGGCACACCATCGGAACCATCGTCGGCGCGCCATTTCGCATTCAGGGTGAGAAGACTGAAAATGGCATCAAGGCAGAAGTGCAGGGACTTCTTGAGCGCGTAGGTCTCAACCCCGAGCACTACAACCGTTACCCGCATGAATTTTCGGGTGGTCAACGCCAACGCATTGGTATCGCTCGCGCGGTCGCCCTGCGTCCTCGCCTGATTATTTGCGACGAGCCCGTGTCCGCTCTCGATGTGTCGATCCAGGCGCAGGTCGTCAACTTGCTTGAAGACCTGCAAGACGAGTTCGGGTTGGCCTACATATTCGTCGCGCACGACCTCTCCGTCGTACGCCACATCTCAGATCGCGTTGTCGTGATGTATCTCGGCAAGGTGATGGAGATGGCGAGCCGGGACCGGCTTTATACCCGACCGGCGCATCCGTACACCCAGGCGTTGCTGTCCGCGGTGCCGATTCCGGACCCAGACATGGGCGAACTTCGCGAGCGAGTCCTCCTCACCGGTGACCTTCCCAGCCCCGTGAACCCACCGTCGGGCTGCGTCTTCCACACTCGGTGCTTCAAGGCTCAAGACCGCTGCAAGATCGAGATCCCGCTAGTGCGAGAACTGGAGCCTGGTCACGAGGTCGCCTGCCACTTCCCGGAAGAGTGGGCGCCTTTGGATGTCGAGGCGGGCCCGCCCCCGGTCGAGGAGTCCGTCGCCTAGTTAGTTGCGGTCGCCTGCGTCCCCAAGTGGGTGCGGAAGAAATCTAGTTGCAGCAGCATCAAGTTTTCGGCCACTTCGACTTGTGGTGTCATGTGTGTGACGCCCGAGAGCGGCACAAATGTGTGCGGCCGGCCGGCAGCAGTTAGTTCCGCAGAGAGTCGCAGCGAGTGCGCGGCAACCACGTTGTCGTCGGCGAGCCCATGAATCAGCATCACCGGCCGTCTCAATGACGGCGCCAACTTCAGCAGTGATGATTCGTCGTAGTTCGCCGGTGACTCGTCGGGATCACCCAGGTAGCGCTCGGTGTAGCACGTGTCGTAGAGACGCCAATCCGTCACGGGAGCCCCTGCCACCGCCACGTGAAAGACGTCGGGTCGACGCAGGACGGCGAGTGCGGCGAGATACCCACCGAACGACCACCCGATGATCCCGACCCGCGTGAGGTCGAGACGATCGGGAAAGTGTTCGGCCACGCCGTCCAGAGCCGCGACCTGATCCTCCAACACGACCGTCGCGAGGTTCCCCTTGATGGCCCGCTCCCATCTCGGTCCACGACCCGGCGTGCCACGGCCGTCGGCGACGATGACGACGAACCCTTGGTTCGCGAGCCATTGCGCATCTGCGTACGCCGACTTCGCCGCGATTACTTCTACGACGTGTGGACCGCCGTACGGCCACATCACCACTGGCAGTTGTCCTGGCCGCGCCTCAGCGGGGAAAAGGACAGCGGTGTTCAATTCTCGATCTCCGACCCTCAGCAGTACCGGATTGATGTCGAGCGGGGGAACGTCTGCGCAAGAGGCGATTTCGACGACGGACTGATCGCGGTGTATCTCGGCCCTTGCACCGGCGCGGTCGAGGGAATGAGAAACGACAAGCACAGTTCCTGACGCCCGCCGACCAAAACCCCATCCCGGCGACTCAGTCAGACGCTCGATGTCACCTGACCAGTCCATCGAGTACAAGCCGCTCTGGGTTGCGTCAGTTGAGGCCGCGACAAGCAGACCCTCATTGTCAGACTCAAGGACGCTGTGCACTTGGAGACCTACCGGCGATGACACGCCACCGATAACAATTCGTCGGGTGTCGTGTTCGATGTCGTCCACGAGTCGCGCTACCAAACCGTCGGGACCCCGACACGGCAGACCGGGAGCCGTTTCTACCCAGCATTCATCGACGTCCTCAGCGATGACAACGCTCGCGTGACCAACAGGGTCGAAGGAGAAGATGCGTTGGGTCCGCTGGTCTCGACTCAGGACGGTGATGAGCGGATCACCGAACTCCGACCAAGTCACTGCCACGAGATAGGGGAACCAGTGGTGATCCCATTCGATTTCGTA